>NZ_JBHWIO010000030.1:68211-91897 GCF_042732075.1 Kitasatospora sp. NPDC059812 | reverse complement strand
GGGGGGGGGGGGGGGGGCCCCCCCCCCCCCGGGGGGGGGGGGGGGGGGCGCACGGGTGGTTCAGATGAGGGCGGCCTCGACCAGGTCGGCGGCCCTGGCCGCGCTGCCGCCCGCGCGGACCTCGCGGCTGAGCTCGGCCAGCCGGGTCGCCACCGCCGGGTCGCCGGTCAGTTCCAGTACGGCGGAGCGCAGCGCCTCCGGGGTGGCCTGCGCGGTGTCCAGCCGGCGGGCGACGCCGAGTTCGACCAGCCGGTCCGCGTTGTCGAACTGGTCGGCGGCCTGCGGCACCGCGACCATCGGCAGCCCGCAGTACAGGCCCTCGCTGCACCCGCCCATTCCGGCGTGGGTCACGAATGCGTCGGCCTGCTGGAGTACGGCGAACTGCGGCACCCACTGGTGCACTTCGATGTTGGCCGGGATCGTACCCAGTTCGGCCGGGTCGGTTGCCTGGCCGACCTGGAGCACGACGTGCCAGCCGGGCAGGTCGCCGAAGGCCTCCAGGCATGCGCGGTAGAAGTCGGGCTGGTGGGTGAAGGTGGAGCCGAGCGAGACCAGCAGGACCTTCTGCGCGCCCTCCGGACGGGTCCAACCGCCCTGGTGCTCGCGGGTGCCGAGGCAGGGCCCGGCGAAGGAGAAGATCTGGGGATCGACCAGCTCGATCTCGGGCTGGAGCACCCGGGGGATGAGCGCGATCCCGCGATCCGGGCGCAGCATGTACCCGAACGGTTCGCCCGCCGGCACGCCGTTGTCGGCGAGCCACTGTGCGAACCGCTCCGGGATTTTGTCCGCCTCCAAGGCCTCCCGCGCCATCTCGAAGCGCGCCAGGTGGGAGTCCTCCCGGATGATCATGGACGGCGAGATCAGCATGGACGGCACGCCCCAGCCGTCGGCCAGCGCCCGGCCCGCGTACGCCATGAAGTCGTACAGGACGAGGTCGGGCCGGTCGTCGTCGAAGGCCTCGCGCAGTCGCGGCAGCATCGCCTGCGCCTCCTCGAAGATCATGGTGTGCACACCGGCCCCGATGTTGGGGTCGACCCCGCCCTTGACGATCGACAGGGTCGTGTCGTGGGGCACGAGTCGGGCGCCGGTGGACTCGATCTGATCGGCGAACGACGGGTCGTTGACATAGCTGACCCGGTGGCCGCGGGCGACCAACTCCCGCATCACCTCCAGGCTGGGGTTGACGTGGCCGTGCGCCGGGATGTTCACCATGGCGATGTGTGCTGGTCGGGACATGTCGGGCCCTCTCCTCGTATGTCGCTAGGCGTCCTGCGATCGGCGGGCTGACTTGACGTCAACTCGCTTATCAGCACAGTACGTAACGTTGGCAACCGTTGCGGTGACGAGGGGTGGGGTTCGGCCGAAGATCGGCCGGTGTGGAGAATCACACGGAGGGCCGCGAAACGGGTCGGTCGGGGTGAGGCGGGCGGAGAGCCGGCGCCTGCGGAGCCTCGACGTGCGAGCCGTGTGGACGAACGGGAAGGGCCTGCTCGTCCTGACCCCGAAGGCCGAGCAGGCCGAGGCGGTGCTGCGAGCAGTGCGTGCGGCTCATCCGTACGAGGAACCGGTCATCCACTTCCTGCCTTTGTACGAGCCGGGCGTCGAACGATGACCGAACCGGTCGTGGCCGCTCGTCGATGGCTGTGACCGGCGTGGTCACTTCGGGGCGGACGGCGGGCTCGGCACATTGTCAGTTCTGCTCTGTGATCGAGGTCAGGACGGGGCGAAGCAGGTCGAGGACGTGGGTCCAGTTGTACTTGTCGCGGCCTCCGACGGACTTCGGCTTGTGGGGGATGTAGTCGCCGATCAGGACGCCCATCGAGCGGAGTCGTTCCAGGCTCTCGCCGTACGCGGGATGGGCTGCTTGGGCCGAGTTGACGTAGGGCTGAACGGCAGTGGGGATGCCGAGTCCGTACGCCTCGCAGAGGATGCCGAGCGCGAGGGTGTCGGATATCCCGGCGGCCCACTTGTTGATGGTGTTGAACGTGGCGGGCGCCACGGTGATGGCGTCCGCCGGGGGAAGCGGCTGGGGGATTGCGGGGGTGCGCCAAGCCGAGCGGATCGGGTAGCCGGTCTGGCGCTCGACGGTTTCCGGGTCGATGAACCCGAGCCCATGGGGGGTGGCGATGACGCCGACCTTCCAGCCTTCGGCGTGGGCGGCGCTGATCAAGGTGCCGACGTCGTCCGCGATGCCCGAGGCGCAGACGACGACGTAGAGGAACGGCTCGCGTTGGTCGGTCAAGTCTGGACTCCCAATTCCTGGCAGAAGCGGCGAAGTTCCGGGACAGCGCCGTGACGGTCACGGGCGGCCATGTCGCCAACCAAATCCAGCACGCTGGGGCGCCGACGGATGTCTTCCGGCGCACAGCTCTCCGCGATTCTGAGCGCTTTGTATCCCTCGGCCAGTCTGCCTTGTTGGCTGTACGCCCGCGCGGAATCCACCCAGAGCGCGGCCCGTCGCTCGGGAACGGGGATGGGGCGGCGCAGCAGGGGCCGGGCAGCATGCAGTGCCGCTCTGGCATCATGCCGGAGACGATTGCTGAGTCGAGGGCGGCCAGGCTGTCGCGGCAGGCGGTGCGGGAGTTGGATCCGGCCGCGACACACGGGTACGGCATCCGCTGGGACCCGGCGGCGCGGTGCGAGCACCTGGAAGCCCGTCTGCGGGAGGCGAATTGGGCGTCCCGGTGGAACTGGTGGAGGCGGGGCGCGACACCGCTTCGGGGCCGGTCGGCGACTGTGGGCAATGCGCCGACACCGTCGCAGGTGAGCACCGGGTGTGGCTGGATGGCCCGGGCTGTGTGATCGGCTGATGGCAGTGGCTGGGAGGTGCGCCCCGGGCTTGTGAGGCTGGGGTGCGCTGGGGGGTGCGCGTTTGCGCCGCCCGTTTGGGTGATGTGGTGGGGAGTTTGACGCTTGGTTAGCACATTACGGTGATCATTGTGTCGGCGCGGGCGTTCGGAGGGACGGCCTATGCGCGGCAAAAGTGAGCCCCGGCGGTGCAGGAACACCCCGGGGAATGGCACTAGGAGTGAAAGGCTCCCGAATGCACATTCATCGTATCCCGAAGCACTCGCCCGGGTACACGATCCTCGACAACGGCCACGTCGTCCGGAAGCACTCACTGAGTTGGGCGGCGCGTGGGCTGCTCAGCTACCTGCTCAGCCTGCCGGACGGTGCGCGGGAGGACATCCGGACGCTGGCGGCGAAGAGCGTCGAGGGCCGGGCGACGGTGGCGCGGGCGCTCCGTGAGCTGGAGGCGGCCGGGCACTACGTGCGGCGGACGCAGCGGGATCCGGTGACGGGGCAGGTGCGGACGATCGTCTCGGTGCACGAAGTGCCGGTGACGGGCAAGGCGGTTCACACCCTGCCGCCGCTTCCCGTGTCCCCGGCCGCCGGTGGGCCCGGAGCTGGGGTGGCGTGCGCCGGGAAGGCGGGAAACCCTTCCGGAAAGGTGAGGGTGAAGGAAGCGGAAGTTCCTTCCGTCCCTCCGTCCGAGAAGTTGACGGCGGGCATGGCGCTGCTGCTCGAACTCGGGCGCAGGGAACCCAGGATGGCGCTGGCGGGCAAGCCGCTGTGCGATCAGGCCGCGCGGGTGGAGGGGTTGCTCGCGGGCGGGTGGAGCGGGGAGGCGCTGGCGGGGATTCTGGCCGCGCCCTTGCCGGAGAGGGTCACGCACAGCGTGGGGGCGGTGCTGGCGGGGAGGTTGGCGAAGGTGCCGCCCGTTCCGTTGACCCCGTCGACCCCGTCGACCCCGTTGACTCCGAGGGCAAGCGGCGGGCCGCGTCGGCATGAGTGTCCCGGGCGGGACGGCTTGTGCGGGCGGCCCGTCGCGGGTGTCGGGCAGGTGTGCGGGGAGTGCCGGGCTCCGAGGGTGTCGCGGGCCTTGCCGTAGTCGACCCCGGGGCGGGGAGGCGGAGTTCACCCGCCCGGCGGCCGGAAGTCCGGCGGCCGGAACGTCACCGGTGCGTCGAAGGCGGCCCGGCGGGTGGCGCGGCGCAGGGCGCGCAGGACGGCGGTGCCGAGGGTGAGGCAGAGGACGACGGTGAGGGCGGCGCGGGGGAGGTCCCAGCCCAGCGACGTGGTGAGGCAGTAGGCGGCGAAGCGGACCAGGTTGGCGGGCAGCGGGTCGCCGGGGACGAAGGAGATGGAGCCGGAGAGCCCGGCGATGTACGGCCAGCCCTGGAGGTTCATGATCGTGCCGTAGAGGACGGAGGCCAGCGCGCCGTAGCCCGCGAGCAGCCAGAGTTCGCGCCGGCCGCGCAGGCGGGCGGAGCCCGGGAGCAGGCCGGCGCCGAGGCAGACCCAGCCCATGGCGAGCATCTGGAACGGCAGCCAGGGCCCGACGCCGCCGGTGAGCAGCGCGGACGCGAACATCGAGAGCGAACCGAGGACGAAGCCGAAGCCCGGCCCGAGCACCCGGCCGGACAGCACCATGAGGAAGAACATGGGCTCCAGCCCCGCCGTGCCCGCGCCGAGCGGCCGCAGTGCCGCGCCCGCCGCCGCGAGCACCCCGAGCAGGGCCACGGACTTGGCGTCCAGGCCGGGCGCGCCGCCGCCCGCCGTGCGGCCCTCGGAGATCTGGGCGATGACGACGGCGAGGAGCAGCGGCAGCAGCAGGGCGAACAGCCAGGGGGCGTCGGTGGAGTGGCCGACCAGGGCGGACTTGGTGGAGGCGAGCAGCGGCCAGCCGAAGGCCGTCACGCCGACGAGGGAGGTCAGGAGCAGGGCCGCTACGGATCGGCGGCCGAGCGGGACGGGGCGACCAGCAGGAACACCGGAAGGAACAGGGCGGCTCATGCGCTCAGCGCCTCCGCGACCTGGCGGACGGTGAGCCACGGGCCGGGTGCCAGCACCTTGGCGACCTGCGGGGCGAACGCGGGGGAGGAGACGACGACGTCGGCCGTCGGGCCGTCGGCGACGATCTCGCCCTCGGCCAGGATCACGGTGCGGTGGGCGAGTTCGGCGGCGAGTTCGACGTCGTGGGTGGCCAGCAGGACGGCGTGGCCTTCCGTCGCGAGGTCGCGCAGGATCTCCACCAGCCGGGCCTTGGCGGCGTAGTCGAGGCCGCGGGTCGGCTCGTCGAGCAGCAGCAGCGGGGGCCGGGCGGTGAGTACGACGGCGAGCGCGAGGGTGAGCCGCTGGCCTTCGGAGAGGTCGCGCGGGTGGGCGGTGTCGGCGATGCCGGGCAGCAGTCGTTCGACCAGGGCGCGGCAGGTGCCGGGGGTGGCGTCCGCGTCGGTGTCGGCGGCGGCGCATTCGGCGGTGACGCTCTCGCCGTAGAGGAGGTCGCGCGGGTCCTGCGGGACGAGGCCGACCTGGCGGATCAGTTCGGCCGGGCGGGTGCGGTGCGGGGTGCGGCCGCCGACCGTCACCCGGCCGGAGGCGGGGGTGTGCAGGCCGACCAGGCTGCCCAGCAGGGTGGACTTGCCGGCGCCGTTGCGGCCCATCAGGGCGGTGATCTCGCCGGGGTGCAGCGCCAGGTCGACGCCGCGCAGGGCCTGGACGGGGCCGCGCCGGACGGCGAGGCGCTCGGCGGCGGCGGTCGAAGCAGGGGCGGAGGTCGGAGCCGCAGGGGCCGCGCTCGGGTGCAGACCGTCCAGCCGGGAGCGCAGCCCGGCGGCCTTGCGGCGGGCGTCGCGGACGGACAGCGGCAGCGGCCGCCAGCCGGCGAGCCGTCCGAGGCCGACCACCGGCGGGTGCACCGGCGAGTGCGCCATCACCTCGGCGGGCTCGCCGAGGACGGGCGGGGCGCCCGGGGTGAGCAGCAGCACCTGGTCGGCGTACTGGACGACGCGCTCCAGCCGGTGCTCGGCCATCAGCACGGTGGTGCCGAGGTCGTGCACGAGCCGCTGGAGAACGGCCAGCACCTCCTCGGCGGCGCCCGGGTCCAGGGCCGAGGTGGGCTCGTCGAGGACCAGGACGCGGGGGTGCACGGTGAGCACCGAGCCGATCGCGACGCGCTGCTGCTGGCCGCCGGAGAGGGAGGTGAGGGCGCGGTCGCGCAGGTCGGCGAGGCCGAGCAGGTCGAGGGTCTCCTCGACCCGGCGTCGCATCACGTCGGCGGGCAGGCCCAGGGACTCCATGCCGTAGGCGAGTTCGTCCTCGACGGTGTCGGTGACGAAGTGCGCCAGCGGGTCCTGGCCCACCGTGCCGACCAGGTCGGCGAGTTCGCGCGGCCGGTGTTCGCGGGTGTCCCGGCCGCCGACCGTGACCCGGCCGTGCAGGGTGCCGCCGGTGAAGTGCGGGACGAGCCCGCTGACCGCGCCCAGCAGGGTGGACTTGCCGGAGCCCGACGGGCCCACCAGCAGGCAGAGTTCGCCTTCGGGGACGGTCAGGTCGACGTCCGCGACGGCGGGGGCGGCGGCGTCCGCGTACCGGACGGAGACCTGCTCGAAGGTGATCACGAAGCCCTCCGGGGCGGGGTCGGGGCGGCGAACGCCGGCACCAGGCCGAGCAGTACGGCCAGTACGGCGGTCAGCGGCAGCGCGGGGACGGTCGGCGGGACGACGGTGGGCGCGAAGGCGGCCGGGTCGCGCGTGGACAGGTAGATGGTCAACCCGGCGACGGCGGCTCCCGAACCGGCGGTCAGCCACTCGGGCAGCGCCCAAGGGTCTGGCCGGTAGCGGGTTCTGACGGATCGTCGGCTTCCGAGCAGTAGCCCGGCGAAGGCGGCGGCCAGGCCCAGCAGCAGCACCGGTGGCGCCCAGCCGGCGCCGCCGGCGGTCAGCAGCCCGTACGCGGCCAGGCAGATTCCGAGCAGGCCGGCCAGGGTGAGCGCGGCCGTCGCGCGGGCGAGCCGGCGCGGGACGTCCGCGGTGCGGCCGAAGCCGCGGGTGTCCATCGCCGCGGCCAGCGCCACCGAACGCTCCAACGCGCCCTCCAGGACGGGCAGTCCGACGCTCAGCACGGCGGCGATCCCCCGGTCGGTGCGGCCGCGCAGGCGGCGGGCTGCTCGCAGTCGGCGGACGTCCGCGACCAGGTTCGGCGCGAAGGTCATCGCCACCACCACCGCCACGCCCGCCTCGTACAGTGCGCCGGGCAGGGCGCGCAGCAGGCGGGCCGGGCTGGCCAGCGCGTTCGCGGCGCCCACGCAGACCAGCAGGGTGGCCAGGCGCAGCCCGTCGTACAGGGCCGCGAGCAGGCCCTCCACGGTCACCCGGCCGCCGATTCGCACTCCCTGCGCCCAGGTGGGAAGCGGCACTTCGGGCAGCGTGAACAGCACGTGCGTGCCCGGGACGGGCGAGCCGAGCAGCACCGCGAACACCAGCCGGATGCCCAGCACCAGCAGGCCCAGCCGCAGGAACGCGCCGTACGAGCGTGACCAGGGTGCGTCGCCGCGCCGGGCCGCGACCACGTACCCGGCGACGGCGGCGAGCAGCAGCAGGAGCACCGGATTGGTGGTGCGGGTCGCCGCCGCGCCCAGCCCGAGCGCCCACAACCACCAGGCCCCGGGGTGCAGTTGCCGGGAGCCGGTGGGCGGGCGGGTGGCGCGGGCGGTGCTCATGGGTCAGTCCAGGTGGAGGGGTCCGGAGGGGTATGGGAAGGGGGAAGGCGGCGTCAGGAGGTGCGGCGGCGGCGCGCCTGCCAGACGGCACCGCCGGCCAGCACGGCGATCAGCGCGCCACCGGCGATCAGGCCGACGTCCGGGCCGGAGTCCGAGCCGCCGCCGCCGGACGGGCCGGCCGGCTTGGCAGCCGACCCGAGCTGGTCGGCGCACCCGGCCTTCGGGAAGCCCGCGATGGCGCAGAGCAGGCCGTTGGCGTCGTAGCGCAGCGGCGGGGCGACGGCGGCCAGCACCTCGGCCGAGGTGGCGTTCGAGACGACGCTGGCGCACGCGCTCCGCTGCTCGGGCGGAGCCTCGGTGGAACCGGAGCCGGAACCGGAAGCGGAACTGGAACCGGAAGCGGAACTGGAACCGGAACCCGAGTCCGAGTCGGAACCCGAGCCCGAGCCGGAGTCGGCGGCGGTGCCGAAGTCCAGCACGACGGCGACCCGCTTACGGCCCGCCTGCGCGGGCGTGTCCGCGCAGAGGGCGGCGAAGTCGCCCGCCGCCCGGGGCTGCGCGGCCTGCTGCCCGCCGTCCGGACTCACCGCGAACCGCCACCCGTCGACGGCCCCGTCCGGTGGCACGGCGACGGCCGGCCCCTGCTGCTGGTACAGCCACCCGTCGCCGGTGCCACGCCAGAACGACCAGTACCGGTACCCCGTCGCCGCCTCCGCCGGCGTCCCCGCGACCAGCAGGAGCACCGCACCGAGCAGCGGGACGAGAGCACGGCGGCCACAGCGGCGGGCCAGGCGCGCGGGTCGGGGTGTCACAGCCTCTGGCCGCGCTTGCGCTGGAGGCTGAGGAGGAGGCCGCCGCCGAGGCCGATGAGGAGGCCGACGATGATCGGCCAGTACTGGCCGATGCCGTCGTCCTTCTTGGACGCCGCCGTCGTCGGTGCGGGGCTGGCGGTGGCCTTGGGCGCCGGGCCGAGGGCGGTGAGCTGGGCGGTCAGCGGGGCGGTGTCGCGCTGGGCGGCCTGGGTGACGAGCAGGAGGCTGGCGGTGGCGGAGGCGTCGGTGCCGCCCTTGGTCCAGCCGGCGCCTTCCTTGGCGAGCCAGTCGACGGCGCCGGCGGCCTGCTGGGGGTGGCCGCTCTGGATGAGGCCGAGGGCGGCCCAGGCGGTGGCGTTGTAGTCGGGGGTGGGGGCGGCGCCGGGGGTGGTGAGGGTGAGGTGGTTGCCGCCCGCGGCGAGCTGGGCGGTGAGGTACGCCCCGGCGGCCTCGCCGGAGTCGGCGTGCGCGACCGGAGCAGCCGTGGCGGAGGTGGCGGCGGAGTCGCAGCCGAGGGCCTTGGGGGCGGCGTCGGTGCGGGCGGTGGTGGCGACCGGGAGGTGGCCGCCGGCGGCGGCGAGCGAGGCCTGGGCGCTGGCGAGGGTGTTGGGGGCGAGCGCGCCGGAGGACGGGTCGGGCTGGTAGGCGAAGGCGCCGCGCTGGTCGGCGGGGGCGGCGCAGCCGAGCTGGAAGTGGGCGAGCCCGTCGAAGGCGTTCCTGCCCGCCTTGGCGACGCCGGCCGGGTCGGTCTTGGCGGCGAAGAGGGCGTTCACGGCGAGGCCGGTGGAGTTGGCGTCGCCGGGGCTGACGGGGTTGTAGGGCCAGCTGCCGTCGGCGTTCTGGGTGGCCTTGAGCCACTGGACGCCCTTGTCGACGGCTTCCTGGTGCCCGCCGAGGGCGACGAGGGCCTGGACGGCGACGGCGGTGGCGTTGCTGTCCTCGGTCTTGGGGTTGCAGGCGGCGCCGGCGGCCCGGAAGGAGGGCCAGCCGCCGTCCTCGCACTGCTGTCCGGTGAGCCAGCCGACGGCGGAGTCGGCCGGGGTGGTTTTGGCCGCCGCGAGCGCGGTGAGCGCGAGGGACTGCCGCCAGACGCCGTCGTACGTCGGGTCGCCCTTGCCGTAGAGGCCGTCGGGGACGGCGGCGGGGGTGGGCGCGGGGCTGTCGGCGAGGGCCGGTCCGGCGGTGGCGCCGGCGAGGAGTGCGGCGGACAGGGCGGCGGCGCCCAGGCGGGCGGCGGTGAGCATGGTGGAGGTGTGCCTTTCGGTGAGCGGTGGTGGCCCGGCGGGGCCGTTCCGTAGTCCTCGACGGTGCCGGGCGGTGCGCGTGGCGGGCCCGGGCTGGCCGCTCGCCCCTCCACGGGCGGTCCGACTCGCCCGGGCCGTCGCGGGGGCCGGGCTCACGGTTGCGGGGTCAGCGCCGGATTCGCACCGGCTTCCCCCGGGGGAGGGACGGGATGAAGTTGTGCTGTCCGTCGACTTTAACCGCCGGGGGCGGTCGGCCCCTCCTGCCCGGGCAGGAACAGGTTCCAGTCAGGGCGGGGTCAGGGCAGGGTGAGTAGCCGGGCCGCGGTGTGCAGGTCGGCCCGGACCTCGGCGATCGAGGCGCGGCCGGAGAGCCAGGCGACCAGGGCGGAGTGCCAGGTGTGCTCGATCACCCGGACGGCCGCGCGCTGGCTCTCACTGGGTGGCCCGGACTGGCCGATGGCGTCCAGGATGAGTTGGCCGGTGGCGGTGCTGACCTGGTCCACCTCGGCGCCGACGGAGCGGTCCGCGAAGGACAGCGCCCGGACCATCGCCTCGGCGAGCAGCGGTTCGCGCTGGAGCGCGTGGAAGGCGCGGGTGAGGGTGTCGGCGACGCGCGGGGCCGGTTCGGGGTCGGTCGGCGGGTGGCGCCGGATGTGCTCCTGGAGGCCCTGCAACTGCTCCAGCATGACCGCGACCAGCAGGTGCACCTTGGACGGGAAGTACCGGTAGAGCGTGCCGAGGGCGACCTGCGCGGTCTCCGCGACCTCCCGCATCTGCACCGCCTCGTACCCGCCGCGGGCGGCCAGGGCGGTGGCGGCCCGCAGGATCCGGCGTCGGCGTTCGGCCTGGCGGGCGGTCAGCGGCGGCTCGCCCGGCTGCGCGGGGGGCGGGGTGGTGGGGCTCGTGGAGGTGGTCGGCGGCGGCAAGGAGTGCTCCCGGGGCGCGTGGGTGGCGGCGTGCTCCACAAGGTCGGCAGGGTCGGCGTGGCGGGAATCACCAGCCCTGGCTCCTGAGGGAAAGCTACGGGCCGGTATCTTCGAGGTCTCTCATTGTTCACATGGTCGATGACGAGTTCCACAGCCACTGAAACCTGATCTACTTTAGCGACCGGCGGCAGCGCCGTCGCCAACGCAGAGACAGCAGCAGCACAGGAATAGCAGCTAGAGATGAGGGCCCGAGGATGACCGCGCAGCCGCTGCGGATTGCCCTGCTGTCGTACCGCGGGGACCCCTTCTGCGGCGGTCAGGGCGTGTACGTGCGCCACCTCTCCCGTGAGCTGGCCAGGCTCGGCCACCACGTGGACGTGATCGGTGCCCAGCCGTACCCGGTGCTGGACGAGGTCGACGGCCCCGGTTCGGTGCGCCTGGTCGAGCTGCCCAGCCTGGACCTCTACCGCGCCGAGGACCCGTTCCGCACGCCCGCCCGCGGCGAGTTCCGCAGCCCGGTGGACGTGCTGGAGTTCGCCACCATGCGCACCGGCGGCTTCCCCGAGCCGCTGACCTTCTCGCTGCGCGCCCGCCAGTACCTGGCCCGGCACAAGGGCCGCTACGACGTGGTGCACGACAACCAGACGCTCGGCTACGGCCTGCTCGGCCTGGCCCGGCACGGCTTCCCGCTGGTCACCACGATCCATCACCCGATCACCGTGGACCGGCAGTTGGAGCTGGACGCGGCCACCACCCGGGTCAAGCGGCTGTCGCTGCGCCGCTGGTACGCCTTCACCCGGATGCAGCGCCGGGTCGCCGCCCGGCTGGACCACGTGATCACCGTCTCCGGCACCTCGCAGCGCGAGATCGCCGAGCACCTGGGCGCCGCGCCGGGCGCGATCTCGGTGGTGCCGATCGGCGCCGACACCCGGCTCTGGTCGCCCTCCGAGGAGATCGCCCGCGTCCCCGGACGGATCGTCACCACCTCCAGCGCGGACGTCCCGCTCAAGGGCCTGGTGTTCCTGGTCGAGGCGCTGGCGAAGGTGCGCACCGAGCGCCCCGCGCACCTGGTGGTGGTCGGCAAGCCGCAGAAGGAGGACGGCCCGGTGGCGGAGGCGGTGCGCCGCTTCGGGCTGGCGGAGCACATCGAGTTCCGCAGCGGCCTGACCGACCAGGAGCTGGTCGACCTCTACCGCTCGGCCGAGGTGGCCTGCGTGCCGTCGCTGTACGAGGGCTTCTCGCTGCCCGCCGCCGAGGCGATGGCCACCGGCACCCCGCTGGTCGCCACCACCGGCGGCGCGATCCCCGAGGTGGCCGGGCCGGACGGGGAGACCTGCCTGGCCGTGCCGCCGGGGGAGCCGGACCGGCTGGCGGCGGCGCTCGGCCGGCTGCTGGACGACCCGCGGCTGCGCGCCCGGCTCGGCGCGGCCGGCCGGGAGCGGGTGCTGGCCCGGTTCACCTGGGCGCGGGCCGCCGAGCTGACCGCCGACGCCTACCGGGCGGCGATCGCCACCGGGGCCGGCGCCCGGGCCCGCTCCGGGCCGGGCTGGCGGTACGTGCCCTGAGTCGCTCCGGCCGCCCTGCGCGGCGCCCGCCCGGCGGCCCCGGCCGCCCGGTGCGGAGCGGTAGCGGATCGAACTGACGCGGCGTCAAGTCCGCTTGGTAGCAAAAGGAATGGGAGCCCTGCAGTGCTGACCGTCGATTTCTCGCGCTTCCCGCTCGCCCCCGGCGACCGGGTGCTCGACCTGGGCTGCGGCGGGGGCCGGCACGCGTTCGAGTGCTACCGCCGCGGCGCCAACGTGATCGCCCTCGACCAGAACGCCGAGGAGATCGCCGAGGTCCAGAAGTGGTTCGCCGCGATGGAGCAGGCCGGTGAGGCCCCGGAGGGCGCGTCGGCGGTCGCGATGGAGGGCAACGCGCTGGCGCTGCCGTTCGAGGACGACTACTTCGACAAGATCATCATCTCCGAGGTGATGGAGCACATACCCGACGACAAGGGCGTGCTCAACGAGATGTTCCGGGTGCTCAAGCCGGGCGGGCTGCTCGCCGTCACCGTGCCGCGCTGGCTGCCCGAGAAGATCTGCTGGACGCTGTCCGACGAGTACCACGAGGTCGAGGGCGGCCACATCCGGATCTACCGGGGCGACGAACTGCTCGGCAAGCTCAAGGACGCCGGCCTGGAGCCCTACGGCACCCACCACGCGCACGCGCTGCACTCGCCGTACTGGTGGATCAAGTGCGCGGTCGGCGTGAACAACGACAAGGCGCTGCCGGTCAAGGCCTACCACCAGCTGCTGGTCTGGGACATCGTCGGCACCCCGGTGATCAGCACCCTCACCAAGGCCGCCGAACGGGCGCTCAACCCGGTCATCGGCAAGAGCTTCGTCGCCTACGCGTCCAAGCCGCGGCGGACCGAGCCCGGGCGCGTGGACGCATGACCGCCGCCGTCCCCGAGGCACTGCTGCTCGACGGGGTGCTCGACGCCGAGCAGGCCGCCGGCACCGTCCGCAGCATCCTGGCCGAACAGCTCCCCGACGGCGCCATACCCTGGTTCGCCGGCCACCACCTCGACCCGTGGGACCACACCGAGGCCGCCATGGCCCTCGACACCGCCGGCGAGCACGCCGCCGCCGAGGCCGCCTACCGCTGGCTCGCCGCCACCCAGAACCCGGACGGCTCCTGGTACGCCGCCTACACCGACGGCGCCGTCACCGACCGGGCCAAGGAGACCAACTTCTGCGCCTACGTGGCCGTCGGCGTCTGGCACCACCACCTCAGCGCCGGCGACGACGCCTTCCTGGACTGGATCTGGCCCGTCGTCCGGCGCGCCCTGGACTTCATCGTCGGCCAGCGGCTGCCCGGCGGCCCGATCGCCTGGCGCCTCGACGAGGACGGCACCGCCACCGACGAGGCGCTGCTCACCGGCTCGTCCAGCATGCTGCACGCGCTGCGCTGCGGGCTGGCCATCGCCGAGTACCTGGAGGAGCCGCAGCCCGATTGGGAGCTCGCCGCCGGCCGGCTGGGGCACGCCATCACCCACCACCCCGAGCGGTTCCTCGACAAGGGCCGCTACTCGATGGACTGGTACTACCCGGTGCTCGGCACCGGACTGCGCGGCGACGCGGCGTTGGAACGGATCGACCGGGACTGGGACCGCTTCGTCGTCCCCGGCCTCGGCGTGCGCTGCGTCAGCGACCGCCCGTGGGTGACCGGCGGC
The DNA here is from genome assembly GCF_042732075.1 of Kitasatospora sp. NPDC059812. Taxonomy (NCBI): domain Bacteria; kingdom Bacillati; phylum Actinomycetota; class Actinomycetes; order Kitasatosporales; family Streptomycetaceae; genus Kitasatospora; species Kitasatospora sp. NPDC059812. Next base: position 78,194 of record NZ_JBHWIO010000030.1, on the reverse strand, counting down.
GAGAGCGCCGAACTCGCCCTCGCGCTCTGGGCGATCGGCCGTTCCGACCGCGCCGTGGAGATCCTGCGCTGGATCCAGAAGCACCTGCGGCACGAGGACGGCTCCTACTGGACCGGGTACGTCTTCGAGGACGACGCCGTCTGGCCGGAGGAGCGCACCACCTGGACGGCCGGCGCACTGCTGCTCGCGGTCGCCGCGCTCGGCGGCGACCCGGCGACGGTCGCGGTCTTCGGCGGGGAGCAGCTGCCCGCCGGGCTGGTGGTCCAGGACTGCTGCTGAGGCCCGTCGCCGTGGCCGATGCCGGTACGGACGGCTGAGGCCCGTACGACTGCTGAGGCCCGTACGACGGTTGAGGCCCGTACGACTGCCGATGCCGGTACGGACGGCTGAGGCCCGTACGACTGCTGAGGCCCGTACGACGGTTGAGGCTCGTACGGGCAACGCGAAGGGGTGGGGACCGTTAGATCCGGTCCCACCCCTTCGTCGTACTGGCGGGGGCGTCAGCCGCGCTGGATGCCCGAGGTGTCGGCCAGCAGGCCGACGGTGCCGTCCTGCAGCTGGGCGACCAGCGCGCTGCCGCGCTGCTCGACCGCCAGGTACCAGGTGCCGGGCACCAGCTCGCCGACGGGGGCGCCCGCCGGGTTGTCCTTCGACGCCAGCGAGCGCGGGGCCGGGACGGCGAACCAGAACGGTGCGAAGTCGGCCGCCGGGGCGGCCGGGGTCGGCTGCGGCTGCGCGGCCGGGACGGGCTGCGGGGCAGCGGCCGCGTCCTGCGGCTGACCGGCCTGCACCGGCTGCGGCTGGCCGGCCGCCGGGTAGCCGTAGCCACCGGGCTGGGCGCCGTACGCCGGGGCCTGGTTCGGGTCCTGGCCCGGGGCCGGGTAGCCGTACTGGCCGGGCTGCGCCGGCTGGCCGGGCTGGCCCGGGGCCGGGTAGCCGCCCTGGTAGGGGACGGCCGCCGGACGGTCGGCGACCAGCGGGGCCTTCAGCGCGGGCACCATCGGCGCGGCCGCGGCCGCACCGGCCAGCACGATCAGCGCGATGAGGCCGAGCCAGGCGCCGAAGCCGTGCCCGAAGCTGCCGCCGGCCGGGCCGCCGGCCAGCGACCACAGCGCCGTCCACAGCGCGACGACGGCGAAGGAGATGCCCCACTGGTCCAGCCGCAGGCCGAGCACCTGGCGCCCGGCCGCGGCCTCGCCCTGGAAGCGGTGCAGCAGGATCAGCACCGCGGCGGCGATGCCGAGCAGGTAGATCGACGGCAGGATGGGGAACAACTGGGTGCTCCACGCGTTCTGCGACGTGTCGCCGCAGTACCGGCCGGTGCAGTCCACCGTCCAGTAGGGCAGGAAGGAGGCGATGAAGAGCAGGACGGCCGCGCCGGCGACGGCGGCGTCTCCCCTGGTGAGAGCGCGCAGATTCACTAACGTTCCCCTCGTTGACGTGTCGTGGACGGCGGTTCGTGCGGTCGGGCTGACCGGCCGAAACTCCCGAACGGACCAGAAGCCTAGGCCCAACCGCACCGCCGGTGCACGGCGGGACCGGGAATGGGGCGAAGTCGTTGCCAAAGGCGCGACCCGGGCGGCGCGCACGCCGTCCGCCGCCCCGGCCCAACTCCCTTACCGGGTGGTCAGATACGCCGTCAGCGCGTCGGCGATCCCCTGGGCCGCCCGCTGCCGCCACTGAGGATCCGTCATCCGTTTGGCGTCCACCGGGTTGCGCATGTTACCGCACTCGATGAACACCTTCGGCACCGTGGACAGGTTCAGGCCGCCCAGGTCGGAGCGGGTGTCCAGGCCGTCGCTCGCGGTGTAGTCCGCGTACGGCTCGCCCGTCGCGGCGCGGAAGTGCTCGCGCAGCAGCAGGCCGAGCCGGCGCGAGGGCTCCACGATCGCCGCGTTGTCCGCCTTCCCGGCCGCCACCTTCGCCGGGAGGATCACGTGGAACCCGCTGCCGCCCGCCGGACCGCCGTCCCCGTGCACCGACAGCGCCACGTCGGCGTGCGCGTCGGCGCCGGCCCGGGCGCGCTCGTCGATGCAGGGGCCCCACGGGCGGTCGCCGTCCTGCGCGAGCACCACCGTCGCGCCGCGGGCGGCCAGGATGGCGCGGGCCCGGTGGGAGACGTCCAGGGCGTACTCGGCCTCGGTGTAGCCGGAGTTGGTCTCGGTGCCGGTGGTGTCGCACTGCTTGCGGGAGTTGCCGATGTCGACCAGGCGGTTGATCTCTGCGGTGTGCGCGGAGTTGCCGGGGTTGTGGCCGGGGTCGAGCACGATGGTGCGGCCGGTGAGCGCGGTGGGGGAGACCGGGGTGTCCGACGGGGCGGGCGTGTTCGGCGTCTGGGCTGGGGCGGGGGTTCCCGGTGCGGTGGCTTCCGGGGTGGTGGCTTCCGGTGCGGTGGTGCCCGGCGTGGCGGTTCCGGTCGGGGAGGTGGCCGGTGCGGCGGTGCCGCCCACCGCCGCGGAGTGGCCGAGGGACTGCCAGCCCAGCCAGCCCGCCAGGCAGAGCGGAACGGCCGCGCCCACCGCCGTGGTGGCGCGCAGCAGGGTGGAGCGGCGGGGCGGGCGGGAGTTCGGGCCGGTCACGGGTGGATCAGATCCTGTCCTGGGTGCGCGGGGTGAGGCCGTACGTGTCGGCGATCGGCTTCCACTTGCCCGCGAAGTCCTTCTTCGCCTGGGTGGCCTGCGGGTTGAGTTCGTCGGCCCGCTTCTTGTCGGCGGTGTTCGGGGCCGAGCCCGAGCAGCCCTGGCCGGCGACCGCCCGCGCCCAGTTCGCGTACGCCCGGTCGATGTCGGCCGACAGCTGCCAGGCGGACTTCAGCGACGCCATCGCGTCCGCGCCGCCCGGCACGTCGGAGGCGCTCAGCCCGGCGAGCTTGCGCAGCAGTCCGTCGCGCTGCTTGGCGCCGTTGTCGAACACCTGCGCCGCGCTCTCGATGTCGGCCTTCGCCGGGCAGCTGCTCACCTTGGCGACTGCGCTGCCGATCGGGGCCTTCGCGCTCTCACCCTCGGTGAGCAGGCCGTCCAGGGCCTGCGCCTGCGTCTTGGCGTTGGCGCCGGCACCGCTCGCGGTCGGGGACGGCGCCGCGGCGGACGAGGCCGGGTCGGTGGCGCCGTTCGGCGCGGCGTCCGTACCGGTGGGCGCCGGGCCCGCCGACGGGTTCCCGGTGGACGTCGCGGAGGCGGACGGCGGGGCGGGCGAGGCCTGGTCCTTCTTGTCGCCGCTGTTGCGGGCGGCCACCAGCAGGCCGCCGCCGACCGCCACCACCAGGAGCAGCGCGAAGCCGATCAGCAGCGGCGCCTTCCGGTTGCTCGGGCGGTCCTCGTCGTCCAGGTCCTCGTAGCCGACGGGGTGGTCGGCGGGGTAAGCGGCGGGGTAGTCGGGCTGTCCCTGGTACGGGACGTACGGGGGCTGCTGCGGGCCGGCGGGCGGCTGCGGCGGGTACACGTAGCCGGGGCCGGGGGCCTCGCCCGACACGTAGCCGGGGCCCGGGGTCTGCGCGGACGCGCGGGAGGGGAACGGCGCCGGCGGCGGTACGGACGGCGGCTGCGGGGCGGCCAGGTACGGGCGGGCGCCCAGCGGCGGGCCCTGGTCCCCGACGGCGCCGGCGGTGGGCTGAGCGGGGGCGGGCTGCGCCGGGTTCGGCTGCGCCGGGGTGGGCTCGGCGGGTCGCTGCGGGCCGCGCACCCAGCCGCCCGCGCCGCCGCGCGCGGTGGGGTCCCAGACTGCCGGAGCGGTGTTGTGCTGGTCCGTCATGTGCCGCTAGCCCCCACCGTTAGCCCCCACCGTCCGCCGATGCTCTGCCTGGTGCTGCGCGGACACCGTACCGTTCGAACCTCCGCCCGACAGCTCCGGCACGACGTTAGAGCATCCGTGCAGGGCTGTGGGGCCGCTCGGCGGATCGGCCGGCGGATCGGGCGGTGGGCGGCTAGGGCGGGCGGCTAGCTCGCGGCGGTCCGGCGCAGGACGCGCAGCGAGCCCGTCACCGAGACCTCCTCGAAGCCCTCGGCCAGCGCCCGCAGGTACACCCGGTACGGGGCCTGGCCGCCGTCCGCCGGGTCCGGGAACACGTCGTGCACCACCAGCAGCCCGTCCGGCGCCAGGTGCGGGGCCCAGCCCTCGTAGTCGCCGGTCGCGTGCTCGTCGGTGTGCCCGCCGTCGATGAACACCAGGGCCAGCGGCCGTCCCCACAGCGCCGCGATCCGCGGCGAGCGGCCCACCAGGGCCACCACGTGCTCCTCCAGCCCGGCGGCGTGCAGCGTCCGGCGGAACCGCGGCAGGGTGTCCATCAGCCCCACCTCCGGGTCCACCAGCGTCGGGTCGTGGTACTCCCAGCCGGGCTGCTGCTCCTCCGAGCCGCGGTGGTGGTCCACCGTCAGCGCGGTCGTCCCGGTCTCCCGGGCGGCCGCCGCCAGCAGGACCGCCGAGCGGCCGCAGTAGGTGCCGATCTCCAGCAGCGGCAGACCGGTGCGCCGCGCCGCCGTCACCGCCGCCGCGTACAGCGCCAGCCCCTCGTCCACCGGCATGAACCCGGTGGCCGCCTCGAACGCCGCCAGCACCTCGGCCGCCGGGTGGACACTCTCCAGCAGGTCGGACATGACGGTGCTCCTCGGGCTCGGGACGTGCGCGAACGCGTTCGACCCGGACCCTACTCGACGGTAGAGGGGTGGACCACAGCGGCCCTGGAACGTGTTCTAGTCGGGTCGGGTCGCCCGTGTCAGAATCGGGCCCGACCGTGGAAACCGAGCACACGAGGCACACCGGGAGCAGCCCCATGCGCGCAGCCGTCCTGCACAAGACCGGCCAGGAGACCCTCGACGTCCGGGAGGACGTGACGGCCGTCGGCTTCGGGCCGGGCGCCGTACGGGTCCGGATGCGCGCCGCCAGCCTCTGCCACTCCGACCTCTCGGCGATGAGCGGCGTCCTGCCGCAGCCCGCGCCGTTCGTCCCCGGGCACGAGGGGGCCGGGGAGGTCGTGGAGGTCGGTGAAGGCGTGACCGGCGTCGCCCCCGGCGACCGCGTGGTGCTCTGCTGGATGGCGCCCTGCGGCCGCTGCGCGCACTGCGAGCGGGGCCGCGGCCACCTGTGCATCGCCAGCCTGCGGCGGCTCGGTGCGCCCGGCTTCCGCTTCGAGGACGGCGGCGCGGCGGTCGAGGCCTCCGGGTTCTACGGCACCGGGGCGTTCGCCGAGGAGGTCGTGGTCGCCGCGGACGCCGTCATCAAGGTGCCCGCCGACCTGCCGTACGAGGCCGCCGCGCTGATCGGCTGCGGGGTGACCACGGGCGTCGGCGCCGCCGTCAACACCGCCCGGGTCGAACCCGGCGCCTCCGTCGCGGTGATCGGCGCGGGCGGGGTCGGGGTCGCCGCCGTGCAGGGCGCCCGGGTCTGCGGCGCCGCCCGGATCACCGTCGTCGACCCGGTCGTCTCGCGCCGCGAGCGGGCACTGGCCTTCGGCGCGACCGAGGCGATCGCCCCCGAGGACCTCAAGGCGACGGCGAAGGGCCTGCCCGGCGGCGGCTTCGACTACGTCTTCGAGGCCGTCGGCCGGTCCGCCACCGTCCGGGCCGGCTACGACGCGGCCCGGCGCGGCGGCGCGGTCGTGGTGATCGGCGCCGGCGCGCAGGACGACCTCGCGCAGTTCACCATGGGCGAGCTGTTCTTCAACGAGAAGCGCCTGCTGCCCTCGCTCTACGGCGGGGCGCCGGTGGCCCGCACCATCGCCCTGGTCGTCGACCTGTGGCGGGCCGGGCGGATCGACCTCGACGGCATGATCAGCCACCGCGTCGACCTGTCGGACGTCAACGAGGCGATCGCCCAGATGCGCAGCGGCGAGGCGCTGCGGACGGTCGTGACGCTGGGGCGCTGAGCCGCGCGCCCTCCCCGAACCCAGGACCCAGGACCCAGGACCCCGAACCCAGGACCCAGGACGCGACGAGGGCCCGCCGGGGGGTGCTCCCCCCGACGGGCCCTCCCGGTGCGGGTGTGCTCAGCCCCGGTCCGCCGCGGCGCGGTGCCGGCCGTGCGGGTCGGCCTCGGGCTTGTCGTCGGCGGCGGACCGGCCCCGGTGCCGGCCGTGCGACGAGGCGTCCCAGGCGGTGCTCTCGTCGGCGTCGGTCCCGTTGGCCGTGGGTCCGGTGGTGTCGGTGAGGGTGTCGGACATCAGAAATCGTCTTTTCCGTGCGGAGGGTGCAGGTCATCGGCGCCCGGCCGGCGCTTGGCGGCGCGCGGTCGGGTCCCCGATCGGGCGCTCGGTACGCGCCACAGCCGGTGATCGCGGCCCGTGCCCCGGCCACCATAACGGCCGGAACGGACGAGATCCTATCGAGATCATGACGCGCGACCTGCCGTCGAACCCAGCCAGTGACCGACCAACTCGCGGTACAGCGGGGACAGCACCTGAAGATCGCCGTGCCGGGCGAGCACCCCCCGCCCGCCGTCCAGCAGCAGCACCCGGTCCGCGCGCAGGGCCGAGCTGATCCGGTGCGCGACGACGACGAGAGTCCCGGGCCGGGCGGCGAACGCCCGCTCGACCCGCTCCTCCGTACGAGGGTCCAGGTGGCAGGTCGCCTCGTCCAGCACCACGACCGGCGCCGGCGACAGATACGTCCGCACCAGCGCGAGCAACTGCCGCTCCCCGCCCGACAACACGCCCGGATCGCGCAGGACGGCCTCCGGGCCGCCCAGCCGCGCGACCAGCCGATCGGCCCCCAGCAAGCTGACGGCACGGGCGAGTTGCTCCTCCGTGACCTCCGGGGAGAGCCAGGTCAGGTTGGACCGCACCGGCCCCGGAAACACGTACGCCTCCTGCGGCACCAACGCCACCAGCCGCGCCCGCGCCGCCCCCGCCAGCCCGTCCGGCCGCACCCCGCCCACCGACACGGCCCCGCCCGTCGGCGCCAGCACCCCGGCCAGCAGGGCCGCCAGCGTCGACTTCCCCGCCCCGCTCACCCCCACCACGGCCACGTGCTCCCCGGGCCCGAACCCGAACTCCAGGCCTCCAGCACCGGCGCCCCGGCCCCGCCGTGCCCGAACCCCAACCCGCTCACCCGCACCTCCGGCTCCTGCCCCGGGGCTCTCCCGGGCAGCGTGCTGGGGGCGGCGTCCGCCGGGGGGTCGCTCGTAGTGGCGGCCAGGCGGTCCAGGACGACGGCGAGGTTGAGCAGCCAGCCGCCGACCGTCCCCGCCAACGTCCTGACCGCCGGGTCGAGTTGCTGCAGCAGATAGGTCGCGACGCCGAGCAGTTCGCCGGGGGTCAGGGCCTCGCGGGCGAGCAGCCACGGCGCGGCGGCGAGGACGGCCAGGACGGGCAGCCGGCCGCCGAGGGCCACGACCAGCGCGCGCAGGGCCGAAGCCCGGCCCAGGGCGCGGGCGGCGGCGGCGCTCGCCCGGGCGGCCCCGGTCAGCGCCTCGGCGACCTGCTCCCGGGTGCCCGTGGCCTGCACGTCGCGCAACCCGTGCAGCGCCCGCCCCGCCTCGGCAGCCAGCCGCTCCTCGGCGAGCACGACCGCCCTCCGCCGCGCCACCAGCGGGCGCAGCAGACGGAAGAAGAGGAACCCGGCGGCGAGCAGCGGCAGCAGGACCAGCGGCAGGACGGCGGGCGCCAGCAGCGCCAGGCCGACCAGGGCGGCGACCAGGGTGACCCCGACGCCGCGCAGGGTGCGTAGCAGGGTGGCGGTCAACTGCCGTGCGGACTCAACCTGTTCGGTGAGCCGGGCGACCTCGGCCGGATCCGCCGATGGTCGGGCGAGCGCGCTGTGGACCACCCGCTCGACCAGGGCGTCCCGCAACGGCTCCACCACCCCCGCCAGGTGCGGGAACCCGGCCCGCGCCGCGTACGCCCGGACGGCCATCGCGGCGCCGAACCCGGCCAGCCAGGCCACCCCGGCCCCCGGCCGCCCGGCCAGGAACCCCTGGTCGACGGCGGCCGAGACGAACAGCCCGGACAGCAGCGGCGGCAGCGCCTCCACCCCGGACCAGCCGAGCAGCCGGAGCAGTGGCCCGCGGGTGACGGCCAGTTGCCGGAACAGCAGCGCCCATCCGGGGGAGGCGGACGCGGGAAGTCGACGACGCCGACTTCCGGTGCCGGGCAGTCGGCCCGCGCCGGGCCGGCGCCGACGTCTCGGGCCGGGTGGCGCCGGGGTGGCTGGGTGCACAGGAAGTCGATCGGGCCGACTTCCTGCGCCGCCGTCGGACGGGCCGCAGTGGCGGGCCATCAGGCGGAGGCCGTCTGGAGGGCGGTGTCCGACAGGGCGGCGCGGTAGTCGGGGTCGGCGAGGAGGGTGGTGTGCGGGGCGAGGCCGCGCAGGCGGCCGGCGTCGAGCCAGGCGACGAGGTCGGCGCGGGCGGCGACCCCGGCGCGGTGGGCGACCACCAGCCGGGTGCGGCCGAGGGTGGCGCGGTCGAGAGCCTCGCTGACCTGGTACTCGGTGGCGAGGTCCAGTCCCGAGGTGGCGTCGTCGAGGACGACGACCCGGGCGGGCCGGGCCAGGAGCCGGGCCAGGCCGAGGCGTTGCAGTTCGCCGCCGGAGAGCCGGAGTTCGTCGAGCGGGGTGTCCCAGCCCCGGGGCAGCCGCTGGAGGAAGCCGTCCGCGCGGGCGGCCGCCGCCTCGGCTGGGCCGGCGCCGGCCAGCGCGTCGCGGACCGTACGGCCGACCAGGGCGGGCCGGGCGAAGGCGTAGCCGACCGCGTGCCGCAGTTCGGACGGGGCCAGCGCGTCCACCGGGACACCGTCGATCAGTACGGCGCCCTCGTCGGGGTCGAGCAGCCGCCCGGGCAGCGAGGCCAGCAGCGACTTGCCGGAGCCGGAGCGCCCCACCAGCGCGACCGTGCGGCCGCCGGGGATCGTCAGATCGAGCGGGCCGAGCAGCACCCGGTCGCCGTCGCGCACCACCACGCCGCGCTGCTCGCACCCCCGAGAGCCGCCGAGGGGGTGGCCCCCCCGGCGGTTTAGGGCGGGGCCGACGGCCAGCAGTTCGTCGGCCCGGGCCTGCCCGGCGCGGGCCTGCGCCACCGCGACCAGCGCCTCGACCTGCTCGAAGAGCCCGGCGCCGAGGGCAGCCCAGCCGGCCGCGGCGGCGAGCGCCCCGGGGGCCAGGGTGTCGTCGGCGAGGAGGGTCCCGGCGGTGGCGAGCACCGCGACCTCGACCACCGCGATCAGCAGGGTGGCCTGCCAGGCGGTGCGCCGCTGCGCCGCCCAGAGCGCGTGCCCGGCGGCGGACAGGCCCGGCAGCGGCGCCAACACCCGTGCCGCCTCGCGCTGTTCGGCACCGGCGGCGTGGATGCTGCGCAGCCCGGTGAGGGCGCCGCTGAGCCGGGCGGCAAGGTCGGCCTGGACCTCCTGGTAGCGGGCGAACACCGGCCCGGCCTCGCGCAGGAAGAGCCGGATCAGCACCACGCCGGGGACGACGCCCGCGAAGAAGGCGAGCGCCAGCCACGGCGACAGCAGCCCGAGCCCGACGATCGCGCCCGCCGAGGTGAGCAGCGCCGTGGCCGCGCCGAGGACGGCGGGCAGTCGGCCGCCCGCGTCGCCGGCCGAGCCCAACAGGCGGGCGGCGAGGTCGCCGGGCGGTGGTCCGTGGCGGAGCCGGCCGCCGGGCCCGAGGGCGAGCAGGTGGCGGACGAGGCGCCCGCGCAGGGCGGCGGTGGCCTCGGCGGAGCAGGCCGGGCCGGCCGCGGCGGCGGTGGCATTGGCCGCGGCGGCCACGCCCAGGACGAGGGCGAGCCGTACGAAGGCGCCGGGCCCGGGCCGGTGGCCGAGGGTGGCGTCGACGGCCGCGGCGAGCGCGGCGGGCAGGGCGAGCGTGGTGGCGGCCTCGACCGGCAGGGCGATGCTGAGTGCGAGGGTCCAGCCGGTGGGGCGGCGGGGCAAGTCGGAGCTCCCGTCGGAACGTCGGGTCGGGGGGGGGGGAGGGTCGGGCACGTGCAGGGAAACGGACGGTGCCGTCCCCCCCCCTGCCCCGCCCGGTCGGCCCCGCGGGGGGGGAGACGGC
>NZ_JBHWIO010000030.1:17778-68201 GCF_042732075.1 Kitasatospora sp. NPDC059812 | reverse complement strand
TCGCAGAACTCCGGCTCGACCATGGGCTCGCCACCACCGGACAGCACGGCCTTCCACCCACGGCTCACCGCCTGGATCAGCTGTTGGTGAAGATCAGGCAGGTGAGGATGAGACAGGTGTACTGGCAGCCGGCGCCGTGGCCGGTCAGCTCGACGGACTCGGTCTCCGGCAGGTCCTGCAGCGCCGCGAGATCGGTCTCGAAGTCCACCATGTTCTCCATGATCGGGTTCCTCCCCTGGAACTACGCCCGCCGCGATCTGCCTGCGGGCATCGGGTGTCGCCCCCGGGCGGCTCGGTCCGCCGCGCCGGGGTGGTGCCCCGGGCCGCGTCGGGCCCGGGAGTCTGTGTGGTGAGGTGTCGACGTTCTGAGATGTCGAGATGTCGAGGTGCCGACGTCCTGAGGAGTCGAGGTACCGACGTGTCGACGTCCTGAGGAGTCGAGGAGTCGAGGAGTCGAGGGGTCGACGTACCGAGGTGCCGGGGCTCCGGTCAGCCCGGTCGGCCGGTCCGCAGGAAGGCGGCCAGCAGCTCGTGCAGCACGGCCGCGCCCTCCTCGGCGAGCACCTCGTGGCCCGATCCGGCCGCCTCGACGTACCGGAAGTCCGCGCCCTCGACCCGGCCGATCCGCAGCAACTCGTGCCGCAGCGAACGGGACTGGCTCACCGGCACGACCTCGTCCCGGTTGCCGTGCACCACCAGCAGCGGGGCGCTCAGCCGGTGCGCCAGCTGGAGGACGTCGCGCGGGCCACGGGCGTCGGTGATCGGCTCGTCGCCGGCCAGCCGGGTGGTCAACGCCCGTACGGGGGCCGCCGCTTCGGCCAGTAGCCGGGCGCCGGACAGGAACGGTGCGACCACCGCGCAGCGGGACACCTGCTCGGCCGGCGCGTGCGCGGCCGCCAGCAGCGCCAGGAACGCGCCGTAGCTGACCCCGAACAGGGCCGGCGGCTCCAGCCCGAGCGCCGCGCGCTGGCCGGCGATGCCGTCCAGCAGGTACAGCACGTCGTCCAGGTCGGGCCCGCCCCAGGCGCCTCGGATGGCCATCGCGTGCGCCACCCCGTAGCCGGTGGAGCCGCGCTGGTTCGGTGCGATCACGGCCAGGCCCTCGGCGGCCATCCGCTGAAGGGCCGGGTCGAACTCCAGCCGCCAGGCGTCCGCCGGGCCCCCGTGCAGCGCCAGCACCAGGTGCGGGCTGCTCAGCCAGGTGTCCCCGCCGTACACCACGGCCTCCAACGGCCCCGCAGGACCGGCGAGTTCGAGGCTCTGCGCGGGCTGCCAGCGGCCGCCGTCCCCGGGTGCGGTGCTGCCGTCCACCCGCCAACCCGGCGGCTGGGTACGGGGGGTGCGCGGACCGCCGGGCTGCCAGGGCAGCACGGTGTCCCGCCACGGGCCGGGCAGGCCGGAGCCCAGCGGCGCCAGTTGCAGCGGCAGCGGCAGCGGCATCGGGCCGGACCCGGCCTTCGCCGGGCCGTGTGCCAGCAGCGCGTCCACGTCCAGGGCGGCCAGCGCCGCCGGGTGGTCGGGCGAGGAGTAAGGGAGCCGCAGCGCCGCCCCGCCCCAGTGGCCGACCGCGCCGAGCCGGCCGGGCGGCACCGGCAGCTGGTCCAGCCGGCCGGCGGCGGCCCGCCACAGGGCGAGCGCGGAGCCGGCGCCGTGGTCGACCTGCACCGCCACCTGCGGGCCGTCCGCCGTCCGCCGCAGCGCGACCGGCCGCAGGAACATGCCCGCGACGTGCAGGCACTCCGGGAACCGCAGCGGTTCGCCGCCGCCCAGCACGCCCCAGCCGAGCCGGTCGGTGCCCGGTGCGTCGCTGCGCACCATCGCGAACCGGCTGTCCGGGTCGAACAGCACCAGCCGGTCGTTGCTGCGCTCGCCGATCTCCAGCAGCGGGGTGGTCGTGCCGCTGCGCAGGTCCAGCACCACGGTGCGGACGAGCCCCGCGTTCACCCGGTCCAGCGCCAGCAGCGCCCCGGCGTGGTCCAGCCAGGCGCCGCCGCCGTGCAACCCCGGGATCTCGGCGACCCGTTCGGGCTCGCTGCCGTCCGTCCGCACCAGCCAGGCGGTGGTCGCCGGGCGGGTGTCCGTCCCGAGGGCGAGCGCCACCGGCGTGCGCGGACCGGCCCCGGGGGGCGTCGGGATCGGCAGCAGCCGCAGCCCGGGCATCCGGATCGTGGCCACCTGTTGTTCCACGGCGCCGTTCTCGCCGTACGAGAGGCGGACCAGGTCGTGCCGCTCGCCGTCGTGCCGGCAGACCAGCACCGAGCCGTCCGGCAGCGCGACCAGTTGCGAACGCAGGCTCTCCGACCGGTTGCCGGGCAGCGGCAACGCGAGCGGCGTGGCCGGCCCGCCGTCCGACGGCAGCCGCCAACTCTCCACGTACCAGCCGCCGTCGGCGGCCGAGGCGAGGCAGGCGGCGTGACCGCCGTCGGCGGCGAAGGTGAAACTCAGTCGGCGCAGCGCCTGCGCGACGGTCCGGGTGGCCACGTTCATGCCCCGCTCACCCCGCTTGCCGCGCCCTGGGACCGGCGTACGGCGGGCGGCACCGGATCCACCCAGAGCCGGGGGCCGCCGTGCCGCAGCCGCAGCAGGAAGGCCAATGCGCCCGCCGCGCCGGTGCCGTAGCCTGCCGCGCAGCCCGTCCCGGTCTCGTCCGGCAGCACCAGCAGGCCGCCCCGCAGCGCCGACCGAGCAGCGATCAGCTGCGCCAACTCCTCGGCGCTGGACCGAAATTCCGGCTCGTCGGCGACATCGGCGGCCTCGGCGAGGTCGAGCAGGTACTCGCCGTCGCCGGCCAGGCCGTGGCAGGCGCTCACCCCGCCGTGCCAGCGCCCGGCCAGTACGGCCCGCCCGGCGGCCAGCGCCAGCCCGTGCGCGGTGGCGTCGCCGGTGGCCCGCCAGAGCCGCAGCAGGAAGGTGCCCACGCCGGATGAGCCGCTGCACCAGTGCGCCAGCCTGACGCGGTCCGGATCGTCCGCGCTCTGCGGCCACCAGGCGCTCTCGCGCGGCGCGTCCCAGCGGACGGTCGCGGCGAGTGTGCGCCCGGCCTCGACGGCGCCGGCGAGCAGGTCGCGGTCGCCGGTCGCCTCGGCGGCGGCCAGCAGGAAGGTGCCCACACCGGCCACGCCGTGCGCGAAGCCGAGGTGGGTGATCCCGGCGAGCGCCGAGTCGAAGTCCGCCGGTACCGGCCACACCCGCCCGTACGGCTCGTGCCGGGCGGCGGCGAGCAGGGCGCGGCCGCAGTGGGCGGCGCGGTCGAGGAAGGCCGGATCGAGGGAGGTGATGTCTGCCGCCGCAAAGCGGAGTTGGGTGAACCCGGAGCCGGCCGCGCCGTGGCAGACGTCGGGGTTGGGCCACTCGACGGGGATCCGCCGGGCGAGCGCGGCGGCCCGAACGGCCAGCGCGTCGTCGCCCAACGCCCGGGCGGCGTCCAGCAGCGCCCAGGCCGTCCCCGACCGTCCGAAGTGCAGCCCGGGCAGCACCACCGGCTCGGCGGCCAGGCGCTGTTCGATCCACCCGGCGGCCGTCCGTGCCGTCCGCGCGGCCTCCGCGCGCACCTCGCCCGGCAGGCCCTCCGCCGCCACCGCCCGCGCCAGCACCGCCAGCACCCCGGCGGCGCCGTGCTGCACATTGCACGGATCCGTCCGCTCCCCGGCGGGCACGACCGGCCACAACCGGTCCCGCCGCAGCGGCGTGGCCGTGACGGCCAGCTGCCGCAGGCCGTCGCACAGCACCCGGTCGAGGAGGCCGACCGACGCGCGGCAGGCGGCGTCCGCAGCGGCGCCGTCGGGTCGGACGGCAGCCCGGGGGCCGCCGGTCGCGGCGGTCGCGGCGGTCGGGTCGGCCGGGTCGGTCGCGGAACGGTCGTCGTGGGCGTCGGTGGAGTGCTCGGCGGGCGCGGCCCGGTGGGCCGCAGCGCGCCACGGCGGAGCGGCGGCGGCCCGCATGGCACCGGCCCTGGCGGGCGCGGCACTGCCGTCGGCGGCTCGCTGCGGGGGTGCGGTGGCGGCGGCGCCGGTCGGGCCGGCGGCATGCGGGCCGTCGGGGTGCCCGGTGTGCGCGGTCCGCCGGTTCGGGGCCTGCCACAGAGGGGTGACGGCGGCGGTGGTCTCATGCCCGTGCGCGGCACCGGGAGCCCCGCCCGGGCGTGTGTCATCGCCGCGCCGGGCGTCCGCAGTGGCTCCGCCCGCGAGTTCCGCCCTGACCTGGGCGAGGCTCCAGCGCTGCCCCGGCTGTTCGGCCCGGAGGCCGAGGACGGCGGGGGCGAGGCGGCGGGCGGTGGTGCCGGTGCGGGCGGCGAGGGCGAGCCAGCGGCCGAGGCGCTCGGTGACCGGGCGGGCCCGGGGGAGGTCGTCCGGGAGCAGCGGGTCGTGGCCGGTGGCGAGGAGGAAGAGCAGGCCACCGAGGGCGTACAGGTCGACGGCCGGGTCGGCGACGCAGGTGCCGTCGTGGACGAGGCCGAGCCGGCCGGGCCCCTGTTCGGGGGCGCGGTAGCCGGGGGTGCCGGCGGAGCCGGCGGGGCGGCCGGTTTCGGCGGCGAGTTCGAGGTCGACGAGCCGGAGGCGGCCGTCGGGGCGGACCATCACGTTGCCGGGGGAGAGGTCGCGCAGGACGAGTCCTTGGGCGTGCACCCGTTCGACGAGGTCGAGGAGGGCGTGCGCGACCGGTCCGGCGTCGGCCCAGTCGACGTCGGGGCTGCCGTCGCGCCGCAGCCGGGCGGCGACCCACGCGCCGAGCGGCTGTCCGGCGATTCGTTCCTGCACGAGGAAGACGGAGTCGTCCCGTTCGATCAGTTCGATCGGGCGGGGTGCCAGGCCCTGCCCGTCCAGCCGGGTCAGCAGGGCGGCCTCGTGCCGCAGGGCGTCGCGGGCGTCGGTGCCGGCCCGGTCGATCTCGATGTGTGCGCGGGCCTGCTTGACCACGACCTCGGCGCCGCTCGCGGCCTCCCGGCCGAGGAAGACCCCGCCCTTGGTGCTGTGCCGTACGGCGGCGGTGATCGCGTACCGCTCGGCGAGCAGCACGCCCGCGCCGCGTTTCGGCCCCGGCCGGGCCGCACCGGTCTCCAGCGGGTCGCTGGCCCAGGACGGCGCCCGGTAGGAGGCGCCGCGCACGTCCTCGGCCCGTTCGCCGTCCGGCCCGTGCAGGACGGACCGGTACTCCCCGTCGTGGCCGAGCTCGGCGCGGGCCGCGAAGGCGCCGTACCGGTAGTGGACCAGGCTGCCGGGCCGGTAGGGGCGGTCGGAGAGCACGACGGGCCCGGGCAGTCCGGCGGTGGCCCGGTCGAGTCCGGCGGCCAGCCGCCGGAACTGGGCGTCGTCGGCCGGGTAGACGGTGATGAACTTGCCCGCCGAACCCCGATCGCTGTTACGGGAGTTGAGTTCGCGCAGCCGCTGCTCCCCGGCGGCGAACTTGAACGGGCACGGGTCGTCGGCGAGAGCCCGTACGACGGCCGCGAGCACTGCTTCGCCCGCCGCCGAGGCCGCGCTGACGTGGAGCTTCCAGCCCTGCTCCGGGAGTGGAACCGACGCGGGCGGCCTGGCCGTGCACCAGAAGCCCCCGGCGGTGACCTCCCAGTCGCCGCCGCCTCCCCGGCCGCCGGCCTCCGCCAGCGCCGCCCGCGTCGTCTCCGGCCACGGTCCGGCCGCATCCGGCCCGTGGCCCGCCGATTCCCCGCCCCCGGCCGTACGCAGCGATGTGCCCGCCGCCATTCGCCACCACATCCCTTCGTCTCGTCCGCCGCCCGTGGGTGCCCACCTGCTCCGGCACCCGGGCGTGCGGCCCGGCCTGATCGGTTTCCTCGGAAGGAGCGGGAGTGCCGCCCCTGAACGGGAGTGCCGCCTCGGTGTGGCGTGCCGCCCCGGTGCGGCGCACCGCCCTGGTACGGCGGTGCCGCGCCTGGGGCAGTAGCCCCGGCCGCGTCCGCCCCGGGCCCGGTCTCGCCAGGGCCCGTGTCCGGCGGAGCGCCTTCCCGACCCCCGGTCGGGGCAACTCCCGTTCGCAGGACTGAAGTTACTTTCGAGGCGGGAGTGGCTCAACGTAGAGCCGGTCACTTCACTCGTAAGGGTGATCGGGAAGCGGTTTCGAATTCGTGCGAGGGCTCCCGTGTGAGCAGTGGGCGCCGGGCGCGCGGGCGCGTGCGACCGGCGCCGGCCCCTCCCGGGCGCCCCCGCCGCAGATTGACGCGCGTCCGTACGCCATCGGCACCCGTGTCCGAACCGCGCCGCCACCGCGCCGCCGCCGCATCCCCGCTGCACCGGCCGCCCCGCTGCCGCCGCCCCGCCGCCCAGGTCGCCGAACGGCCGAGGCCCGACCGCCCCCGCGCGCACGGTAGTCTCGACAGGTGCCGAAACTGTCCGACGTCATCACCGCGCTCGAAGAGGTCTACCCGCCGCAGTGGGCGGAGGCCTGGGACGCCGTCGGCCTGGTCTGCGGAGACCCCCAGGCCGAGGTCGGCCGCGTGCTGTTCGCCGTCGACCCCGTGCAGACGGTCGTCGACGAGGCCGTCGAGTGGGGCGCCGACCTGGTGGTCACCCACCACCCCCTTTATCTGCGCGGCACCACCAGCGTCGCCGCGACCACCTTCAAGGGCCGGGTCGTGCACACGCTGATCAGCAACGGCATCGCCCTGCACGTCGCGCACACCAACGCCGACCACGCCGACCCCGGCGTCTCGGACGCGCTCGCCGAGGCCGTGGGCCTGCGGGTGACCGGCCCGCTGGTGCCGGACCCGACCGACCCGCTGGGCCGCCGCGGCACCGGCCGCATCGGCTTGCTGGAGCCCCCGCTGCCCCTGTCGGCCTTCGCCGCGCAGGTGGCCGAGGGCCTGCCGGCCACCGCCACGGGCGTCCGGGTCTCCGGCGACCCGGACCGGCTGGTGAGCCGGGTCGCGGTGTGCGGCGGCTCGGGCGACAGCTTCTTCGCCGAGGTGCGGGCGGCCGGGGTGGACGCCTACCTCACCGCCGACCTGCGCCACCACCCCGCGTCCGAGGCCGCCGAGGCGGCGCCGGTCGCCCTGGTCGACGCCGCGCACTGGGCCACCGAGTGGCCCTGGCTCGCCCTGGCCGAGCGGGCCCTGCACGCCGCCGCCGACCGGCGCGGCTGGGCCGTGGAGACCAAGGTCTCCCACCGGGTCACCGACCCGTGGACCGCGCACGCCCCCATGTCCTTCACCGCCTGACCCGATTCACAGGAGCCTTCCCCTTGAACGCCGCGCCCGCCGACCAGATCCGCCTGCTCGACCTCCAGGCCTTCGACTCGAAGCTCGACCAGCTGGCCCACCGGCGCCGGAGCCTGCCCGAGCACGCCGAGATCGAGAAGGCCTCCGCCGACCACACCGCGCTCAAGGACCTGGTGGTCGCCGCCGAGGCCCAGCAGGGCGACACCACGCGTGAGCTGACCAAGGCCGAGCAGGACGTGGAGCAGGTCCGCGCCCGGTCCGCCCGCAACCAGCAGCGCCTGGACTCCGGCGCGATCACCTCGCCGAGGGACCTGGAGAACCTCCAGCACGAGATCGGCTCGCTGGCCAAGCGCCAGGGCGACCTGGAGGAGATCGTGCTGGAGGTCATGGAGCGGCTGGAGAGCGCCCAGACCCGGGTCACCGAGCTGACCGCGCGCCTGCAGCACTCCACCGTCGTCCTCACCGAGGCCGAGACCCGCCGGGACGCCGCCTTCGCCGAGATCGACACCGAGGCCGACAAGGTCAAGCGGGACCGCGAGACCGTCGCCGCCGTCGTCCCCGCCGACCTGCTGAAGGTCTACACCAAGCTGCGCCAGACGCAGGGCGGCGTCGGCGCGGCCCGCCTCTACCAGCGCCGCTGCGAGGGCTGCCGCACCGAGTTCTCCATCACCGAGTTCAACGCCATCAAGGCCGAGCCGGCCGACAAGGTGGTCCGCTGCGAGAACTGCTCGCGGATCCTGGTCCGCACCGCCGATTCGGGCGCCTGACCCGGTGGCGGCTCGCTTCATCGTCGAGGCGGACGGCGGGTCCCGGGGCAACCCGGGGCCGGCCGGCTACGGCGCGGTGGTCCGGGACGGCGACACCGGACAGATCATCGCCGAGGCCGCCGAGTTCATCGGCCACGCCACCAACAACGTGGCCGAGTACAAGGGCCTGATCGCCGGCCTCAAGGCGGCCCGGGAGCTCGACCCGGACGCCTCGGTGGACGTCCGGATGGACTCCAAGCTGGTCGTCGAGCAGATGTCCGGGCGCTGGAAGATCAAGCACCCCGACATGCAGCCGCTCGCCGCCGAGGCCCGCACGATCCTCCCGCGCGCCCGGGTGACGTACACCTGGATCCCGCGCGAGCGGAACAAGGACGCCGACCGGCTCGCCAACGAGGCGATGGACGCGGGCAAGGCCGGCCGCCAGTGGGAGCCCAGGCCGCGGGCCGCCGCGGTGGTGGACGAGCCGCCGCTGGAGACCGCCGCCCCCAAGGCCGGCTGGGCCGCCCCCGCCGACCTCGGCACCCCGACCACCTTCGTCCTGCTCCGCCACGGCGAGACCGCGCTGACCCCGCAGAAGCGCTTCTCCGGCAGCGGCGGCAGCGACCCGGAACTGTCCGACAAGGGCCGCTGGCAGGCCGCGCGGGCCGCCGAGGAACTGGCCGCCCGCGGCAGCATCCAGGCCGTGGTGGCCTCGCCGATGCGCCGCACCCGGGAGACCGCCGAGATCGTCGCCGCCCGGCTCGGCCTGGAGGTCCGGTACGAGGACGGGCTGCGCGAGGTCGACTTCGGCGACTGGGAGGGCCTGACCTTCGCCGAGGTGCAGGAGCGCCACCCGGAGGACCTGGCGGCCTGGCTCGGCTCGGCGAAGGCCAAGCCCACCGGCAGCACGGAGAGCTTCACCACGCTCACCCACCGGGCCGGCGTCGCCCGGGACAAGATCATCGCCCGGCACCCCGGCAGGACCGTGCTGGTGGTCTCCCACGTCAGCCCGATCAAGACGCTGGTCCGGCTGGCGCTCGGCGCCCCGCCGGACGCGCTGTACCGGATGGAGCTGTCCGCCGCCTCTTTCTGCGCCGTCCAGTACTACGCGGACGGCAACGCCTCGCTGCGGCTGCTCAACGACACCTCGCACCTGCGCTGAACGCCTGGCTTCGGGGGAGCGGTGCGGGGGACCGCCCCCCGGAGCGGGCTCAGTGCACCTCGGTGACCACCACGTCCAGCTGCCACGGCTTGCGTGCCGTGCCTTCGGCGGCGAGCTCCACCCGGTGCCCCAGGCTCCGCAGCGCGTCCAGCAGCTCGCCCGGCGTCTTCGGCTCGATCCCCGCGACCAGCAGGTCCCGCACCAGGCGCCCCTTGGTCGCCTTGTTGAAGTGGCTGACGACCGTGCGCTTGCCGTTGCGCTCCTGGAGCACCCGGACGGTCGCCGTCCGGGACGTCACCTCGCCGGCCGGCTTCCACGCCGCCGCGTACGCCGAACTGCGCAGGTCCAGCACCAGCCCGTCCGCCACCTCCGGCAGCACGGACGCCATCGCGCCCCGCCAGTACGCGCCGAGCGCCCCCGGGCCGGGCAGTTTCACGCCCATCGAGCAGCGGTAGGGCGGGATCCGGTCGGAGATCCGCACGGCGCCCCACAGGCCGGAGAAGACCAGCAGCGACCGCTCGGCCCGGCCGTACGCGGCCGCGTCCAGCGTGGCCAGACCCAGGTTGTCGAACAGCACCCCGGTGTACACCTCGCCCGCCGGACGGGCACCCGCCTCAGGCAGCCCGGCGTTGCGGGCGATCTCGCCGCGCAGCCCGGGGCTGAGCCCCAGCACCTCCGCGGCGGTGTCCTCGTCACCCCGGCAGAGACCGACCAGCGCGTCCAGCACCTCGCCGCGCGCGGCCGTCAGCCCGGGAAGCGACAGCCGGTCGAGCGCCACCGGCACCCCGTCCCCGGATGCGGCCTTGCCCTCCGAAGGCGGCAACAGCACCAGCACAGCGGACTCCTCAACACTCTGTGGCGGATGAACCCCGCCACCCTACGCAAAACCGGCGCGCCCCGGGCGGCCCGCCCGCCCCGTCCGTCCGCCCCGAGACGGTTGCCCCGGCCGCGGCTACTCGGCGCCGCCGGCCCCCGCGACCACGGCCGTCCCGGCCGCCAGCGCCAGGCAGAGCGGCGAGTAGTACCGGGTGTCCAGCCGCTTGAACCGCTCCGAGCGCTCGACGGCCCTCCCGAACAGCACCAGGCCGCCGGCGCCGCGCGCCAGCATCACCCCGGCCACCGCCCGCACCCCGGCCCGCCGCAGCCGCCGCGGCCCCACCGCAGGCAGCACCCCGGCCTCCGCCCCCACCAGGTACGCGGCCGTCCCGAGCAGCCCCGCCACCGCGACGCAGGCCGCCGGGGACGGTGGTCCGTCGCCCGCGCCGACCACGGTGTCCGCGAACTCCTCCGGCGTCCGCAGCGGCCACGGCGTCACCGCCCACACCGCGTGCAGCGCCCCCGTCGCCGCCAACACCCCCGACACCGCCGCCCCGGTCACCTTCACCGCACCCATTGCCCGAACCCCCTTCGTGAACGACCACTTGACCCCAGCCTACGAGTGCTCACACCCGGGCCCCACCCCGCCCGGGGGTTGGAAATCCGGTGGGGCCGCCCGGCGTTCGCCACTACGGTGAGCAGCGAGGAGTGTGAGCGAGATGACCCTGCGACCTCTGGACCTGGTGCCCGGCGACGACGACGCCGTGGAGGAGTCCCTGTCCGTGCGCCTGCCCGCCGGCCTGCCGGCGGAGACCCGGCAGGCCCTGGAGTTCGCGGTGCGGGCCGCCGCCGAGGCCGTGATGGCCGGGCGGGTGCGGGTGACCGAGGCCCCGGCCGGGTCGGACACCGCCGAGCTGGCCTTCGAGGTCCGCCAGTCCGAGGTGCCGGACGCGCTCACCGATCAGTCGCAGGAGCCCGGCCAGCAGAGCCGGTCCGAGCGCCGGGCCGCCATGGTCGCCCGGATCCGTGCCGCCAACGCGGAGACGCTGGAGAGGCTCAAGGACCTGTGACCGAGTACCTGGACCTGGAGGACGTCACCTACCTGGCCGGCGGCCCGGAGAACATCCGGGACCTCGGCGGCCTGCTCTCGGCGATCGCCCGTCCGCAGGCGAGCCTGTTCGGCGGGGACGCCTACCCGGACCCGTGGACCAAGGCCGCCGCCCTCGGCCAGAGCCTGTCCCGCAACCACCCGCTGATCGACCGGAACAAGCGCACCGCCTTCGAGGCGATGCTGCTGTTCCTGGACTACAACGGCGAGCCGTACACCGACCCGCACCCGGACGACGCGGTGGCCTTCATGCTCCGGCTGGCCACCGGCGGCTACGACGACGCCGTCGTGCTCGCGGGCAAGGACCTGAAGTCGCTGCTGGGGCGCTGAGCCCACCAGCACCGGCAGTCCAGTGGCACCGGCAGCACCGGCAGCACCGGCAGCCCCGGCCGCCCGGCCGCCCGGCGCGTCCGGCGGGGTGATCCGTCCGGAATCACCCGATTCGCCCTACGCTGCCTGCATGCCTCGCCGAAAACTGCGCGTCAAGGCCGCCGACTCCGCCCGGATCAACACCGAACTGACCGAACTCCGCGCCCGCCTGGAGATCCACACCGAGTGGCCGGAGCCGGTGCTGGCCGAGGCGGAGGAGGCGGCCGAGCGCCCCCGGCTGCCCGAGCACGACGCCACCGACCTGCCGCTGTTCACCGTCGACCCGCCCGGCTCGCGCGACCTCGACCAGGCCATGCACCTGCTCCACCGTTCCGGCGGCGGCTACCGGGTGTACTACGCCATCGCGGACGTCGCCGCCTTCGTCCGTCCGGGCGGCGCCATCGACGCCGAGGCCCGCCGCCGGGTCGAGACCCTGTACTTCCCGGACCACCGCGTCCCGCTGCACCCCGCCCGGATCTCCGAGGACGCCGCCAGCCTGCTGCCCGGCGAGCCCCGGCCCGCCCTGCTCTGGCAGCTGGACCTGGACGCCGACGGCGCCGTGGTGCTCGCCGACCTGCGCCGCGCCCTGGTCCGCTCGCACCGCCGCCTCGACTACGCGGCCGTCCAGCGCGCGGTGGACCTCGGCGGCGCCGACGAACAGCTCGCCCTGCTCGCCACCGTCGGCCGGCTGCGCGAGGAGCAGGAGCGCGCGCGGGGCGGGATCAGCCTCCCGGTGCCCGAGCAGGAGGTCGAGGAGACCCTGCACGGCTACGTCCTCGGCTACCGCGCGCCCGGCCCCGCCGACGGCTGGAACGCGCAGATCTCGCTGCTCACCGGCCTGGCCGCGGCCGACCTGATGCTCGACGCGGGCGTCGGCCTGCTGCGCACCCTGCCCGCCGCGCCCGCCGCCGCGTACGAGCGGCTGCGCCGGATCGCCGCCGCGCTGGACGTGGACTGGCCGCAGGCGCTCCCGTACCCGGAGCTGATCCGCTCCCTGGACCCGGACGCGCCGATGGACGCCGCCTTCCTCAACGCGTGCACCGGCCTGCTGCGCGGCGCCGGCTACCACGCCTTCGACGAGTCCCGGGGCCTGCCCGCCCCGGCCGACCCGGGCCACGCCGCGCTCGCCGCGCCGTACGCACACTGCACCGCGCCGCTGCGCAGGCTCGGCGACCGCTTCGCGCAGGAGGTGTGCGCGGCGGTGGCGGCGGGGGAGGAGGTGCCGGACTGGGCGCGGGAGGCGCTGCCCGCCGTGCCGGGCCTGATGGCGAGCGGGGACCGCCGCGCGGCCGAGGTCGAACGGGCCTGCGTGGACCTGGTGGAGGCGGAGCTGCTGGCCGGCCGGGAGGGCGAGGACTTCACCGCCGTGGTGATCGACGTGGACGAGCGGCGGCCCGCGGCCGGCACGGTGCAGCTGCGCCGGCCCGCCGTCCGGGCCCGCTGCGACGGCGCCGATCCCGGGGCGGTGCTGCCGCTCGGCGGGCTGATCCGGGTCCGGCTGACGCAGGCCGACCCGCTCACCCGCACCGTCCGCTTCGCCGCCGTCTGACCCCTACCGCTTCCACGCGCCCCCGGCGCCGCCACCCGGACGGTCCGTCACGCGGCCCCCGAGCACCGCCCAGGTGGGAGGATCGGTCCCGTGCCCGAAGCCCAGCCCTCCGTCGCCCCGGGGCGCCGCCGCCGACTGCTCGTCCTGGCGATCTGCTGCCTGAGCCTGTTCATCGTCGGCCTGGACAACACCGTGGTGAACATCGCCCTGCCGGCGATCCAGCGGGACCTGGACGCCCCGGCGTCCGGGCTGCAGTGGATCATCGACGCCTACACCCTGGTCCTGGCCTCGCTGCTGATGCTGTTCGGCTCGGTGGCCGACCGCTTCGGCCGCCGCCGGGTGTTCCAGACCGGGCTGCTGTGCTTCGCGCTCGGCTCGCTGCTGTGCAGTCTGGCGCCGAGCCTGGAGTGGCTGGTGGCGTTCCGGGCGTTGCAGGCGGTCGGCGGTTCGATGCTGAACCCGGTGGCGATGTCGATCATCACCAACACCTTCACCGACCCGAAGGAGCGGGCCCGGGCGATCGGCGTCTGGGGCGGCGTGGTCGGCATCTCGATGGCGCTCGGCCCGTTGCTGGGCGGCTTCCTGGTGGAGGGCGCGGGCTGGCCGTCGATCTTCCTGATCAACGTTCCGGTCGCCGTGGTCGCGATGCTCCTGACCGCCCGTTACGTCCCGGAGTCGCGCTCGCCCCGGCCGCGCCGGCTGGACCCGGTCGGGCAGCTGCTGATGATCGTCCTGCTGGGCTGCGGCACCGCGGCCATCATCGAGGGCCCGGGCAGCGGCTGGACGTCCCCGCTGATCCTCGCCCTGGCGGCCGCCGCCGTGGCCGCGCTGATCGCCTTCCCGCTGTGGGAGCGGAGGGTGGCCGAGCCGCTGGTGGACCCGCGGTTCTTCGCCAGCGCGCCGTTCACCGGCGCCACCGTCACCGCGGTCTGCGCCTTCTCGGCCCTGGGCGGCTTCCTCTTCCTCAACACGCTCTACCTGCAGAACGTCCGGCACTACGACCCGTTCGAGGCGGGCCTGTGGACGCTGCCGATGGCCGCGATGATGCTGGTCTGCGCGCCGCTGTCCGGCCGGATCGTCGGCAGCCGGGGCCCGCGCGGCCCGCTGGTCGCGGCCGGGCTGGGCCTGGTCGCGAGCGGGCTGCTGCTGACCAGGCTGGCCGCCGACTCCCCGGCGGCGCTGCTGCTGGCGGCGTACGGGCTGTTCGGCTTCGGCTTCGGCATGGTCAACGCGCCGATCACCAACGCGGCCGTCTCCGGCATGCCGCGCGCCCAGGCGGGGGTGGCCGCGGCGGTCGCCTCGACGAGCCGCCAGATCGGCCAGTCGCTGGGGGTGGCGGTGATCGGTACGGTCGTCACCTCGGCCGTGGTCGGCCCGGTGGCGACGGGCTTCGCCCCGGCCAGCCACGCCGGCTGGTGGATCCTGGTGGGCCTGGGCGCCGCGATCCTCCTCCTCGGCCTGGCGACCACCACCCCGTGGGCGACCGCGACCGCCGTCCGGGTGGCCGCCCGCCTCGGCGGCGATCCGCCCGTGGTCCGCTCCGGTGTACGGGAGGCCCCACCCGAGCGGCTACGATGACCACTACGGCGGAAGAGCCGGCCGGGCGGCCGCGACGGGTCCTTGACCCGCCGAGGAACGTCCGGGCTCCACAGAGCAGGGTAGTGGGTAACGCCCACCCGGGGTGACCCGCGGGACAGTGCCACAGAAAACAGACCGCCCACCGCTTCGGCGGCGGGTAAGGGTGAAACGGTGGTGTAAGAGACCACCAGCGACCGGGGTGACTCGGCCGGCTCGGTAAACCCCACCTGGAGCAAGGTCAAGATCGGTGCCCTCGGGCGCCGTGCGCGGATGACTGAGGGCTGCTCGCCCGAGTCCGCGGGTAGACCGCACGAGGCTGTCGGCAACGGCAGTCCTAGATGGATGGCCGCCTCCCCGGGCCGCGCGAGCACCCCGGGAGACAGAACCCGGCGTACAGGCCGACTCTTCCGCCGCCCTAGCTTGACTGAGGCCCCCTGATCTGCGAAGTCGCAGGTCAGGGGGCCTTTGTCGTGGGGCCGCCCCGGTCGCGCGAGCGGCTCGGGAGACAGAACCGGGGGTACAGGCCGACTGTTCCGCTTGCCTGCCGTTACGCGGGGCGGGCGCCGACGGCGTCGCGGATCTGGTCGCCGAGGCCGCCGTTGACGCGGGCGCAGTTGGCGCAGCAGAAGAAGCGGCCGGCCACTTCGACGCCGTGGCCGACGATGCGGACCTGGCACTGCTCGCAGCGCGGCGCGAGCTTCTCCATCGCGCACTCGAAGCTGTCGAAGGTGTAGGTGTCGCCGGTGATGGTCTTGATCTCGAAGGCGAGCCAGTAGTCGTTGCCGCAGGTGACGCAGGTGGCCATGGCGGCCGTCTCCTTCCGGTGGGGGCCGGCCGGCCGGGGTGGCCGGGCAGCCGTTCCCAGTGTCGGAGGGCCGTGCGGGGGCGGCCACTCGACGGCGTCGTCAGGCGGAGCGGCTGGCGAGTTCCTCCAGGGCCCGGACGGCGCGGTCGGCGTCGTCGGCGGTGACGAACAGGTGGTCGTGGTGGAAGCCGGCCACCACGTTGCAGCTGATCCCCTCCTCGGCGAGGCGCCCGGCGACGGCCGCGGTGAGGCCGACGGCCTCCAGGGCGGAGTGGATCTGCAGGGTGATCCAGGCGGCCACGTACTCGTAGCGCAGCCCGAGTGCGTCGGCCTCCTCCTGGGCGACGACGACCGTGACCCCTTCGGGTTCGGCGACGGTCACCACCGGCCGCATGCCCGCGGGCACCTTGGCGGGCAGCGTGCAGTACACGTACCGCCCCGGGTTGAGCAGCGGGCGCATCCCGTGCAGCAGCTTCGCGAGGTCTCGTTCACCGGCCATGCCCGTCACCGTAGCGGCCGGACGGGGCCTGGGCGGTGGGGTGGGGCGCCGGTGCGCCGTTCGTGTCGGAATCCGTTGACGAGCGACAGTCGCCGATATATCGTCGAGCTATCGAGACAGTAACTCGACTGGCTCGGTGAACGAGGAGGTGAGCGCCATGCGCTCAGGAAACCGAGGAAATCCGGGAATGCGGTTCAGCGGCGAGGGTCCGCGCGGTGGCTGGCGCCGCGGGCCGGGGCCGGACTTCGAAGGGCGGGAGTTCGAGGGCCGGGAGGCCTTCGGCGGCTTCGGCCCGCCGCCGTTCGGCGGCGGTGGCCCCGGGCGGCCGATGGGCGGTCCGTTCGGGCACGGCTTCGGCGGCCACGGCGGGCGCCGCGGCGGTCCGCACGGGCGGCGTGGCGGCCGGGCGCGGCGCGGGGACGTCAGGGCCTCGCTGCTGGCGCTGCTCAAGGAGCGGCCGATGCACGGCTACGAGATGATCGCCGAGATCTCCGAGCGGACGGGTGGGGCCTGGCGGCCCAGCCCGGGCTCGATCTACCCCAACCTCCAACTGCTGGAGGAGGAGGGCCTGATCACCGCGGAGGAGGTCGGCGGCAAGCGGCTGGTGTCGCTCACCGAGGCGGGCCGGGCCGAGGCCGAGGCGGGGCCCGCCGAGCCGTGGGCGGAGGCCGGCCGGGAGGTCGACTGGGAGGCCGTCCAGGAGGTCGGCCAGGCGCTGGCCGCGGTCGACCAGGCGATCCGCCAGGTGATGGCGACGGGCACCGAGGCGCAGCGCGCCAAGGGCCTGACGGTGCTCACCGAGGCGCGCAAGAAGCTCTACCTGATCCTCGCCGAGGAGGACTGACCGCCGTGGGGGGCTGGGCACAGGCGGTGCGGCTGCTCAGGGGCGGACCGTGAACAGGGCCACGCAGGCGAGCAGCAGCACCGCCCAGCCGAACCAGAGCCAGCCGTTCGGGCCGATCACCACGGTGTAGACGCACACCGCCACCAGCAGCGCCCCGGTGACGCCGGCGACCTGCCGGTTGTGGTGCGCGACCGCCTGGGGGCGGCTGCGGGGGTGCCGTGCCGTTCTCGCCATGCCGTCCTCCCGGGGAGGCTGGGGGCGGCGGCCGGTGCGGGCGGCGCGGCCGTCAGCCGGACGCGCGGGCGGTGGCCGCCTCGTCGAACTCGTAGCGCCAGTGCCAGCTGATGCCCCGCACCTGCTTGGACCGGACGTACACCAGTGTGCGCGCGGGGGAGTCGCCGTGCGCGGGGACCGGCACCTTGTAGGTCTTCGGCACGCCGAACATCGGCCCCAGCGGGATGGGGAGGATGCGGCCGTCCAGGGGGCCGCCGACGAATTCGGTGTCCGCGCTCTTCACCCCACCAGGGTCTCACCTCCGCACGGGTGACCGGCGCACACGCCCGGGGCCCGTCCGGCGGATCCTGCCGGGTGCGGGGAGTGTGACCGGAGAGGCACCGCCCCCGGTCATCCGGAGGCCCCGCGCACCCTTATCCTTCCTGTTACGCCCCCGGGGTTCACCCGGGTCAGCGGGCCCCGTACGGGCCGGGCGGGGCGCGGATCCGCGCGCCCTCCGGCCGACCTGGCGCGGACAGCGTGCTGCCGCGACTGCGTACCGTGACCCGGGCGTCGGCCCTCCGGTGACCCCGGTTCCCGGTCGGCAGGGCGTGGACAGCAGGGCCGAGCACCGCCCCGGGAAGCAGCGGGGGGCGCTGTGCGTTGCGTCGGAGTGGTACGTCGAACGCTGTGCCGCACCAGGTACGGCAGTGCGCGGAAGGGGCCCGATGGAAGCCGGCGGCAGGTGGACGACCTGGTGGCAGAAGCGTGAGCGTCAGCGGGCCCGGTCGGGTGACGTGGACGGCCCCGCCGCCCGACTCGATCAGCTGCTCGGCGCGGTGCGCGCCGGATTCCCGCTCGCGCCGGCCGCGCATCCGGCCGGCTACCGCTGTTCCTGCGACCGGGTGGCATGTCCGGCCCCCGCCCAGCACCCGGTCTCCTTCGCCTGGCAGACCCAGGCCACGACCGATCCCGAGCAGCTCGCCCGCTGGCTCGCCCGCGATCCGCAGACCAACTTCATCACCGCCACCGGGCGCGCCCACGACGTGCTGGACGTCCCGGTCGAGGCCGGCCGGCTGGCCCTGGAACGGCTGACCGAGCGGGGCGTCGAGGGCCCGGTCGCCGCCGTCGGCGAGGACCGCTACCTGTTCTTCACCGCCACCCGGGGCACCCCGCAGGACGAGGACGAGTGGTGGCCGAGCGTCCTCGACTCCACCCCGGACACCATGTCCGAGCACCCCGGCCTGCGCTGGCACTGCCGCGGCTCGTACACCCTGCTGCCGCCGGCCGCGCTGCCGGACGGCTCGCAGGTGCGGTGGCTGCGCGGGCCCGAGCAGCCGCTGCCGGACCCGCTGCGCGTCCTGGACGTGCTCACCGACGCCTGCACCGAGGTGGGCGCCGTCGCCGAGGAGCAGTGGCTCATCGGCTGAACCGGCGCCCCACGGCTCGGCGGCTCGGCGGCTCGGCGGTTTCCAGGGGCCGCCCGGCGCCCGGCCGGGGTCACGGCAGGGTGAGGACCTCCGCGCCGTCCGCCGTGACCACCAGGGTGTGCTCGAACTGGGCGGTGCGCTTGCGGTCCTTGGTGACGACCGTCCAGCCGTCCGGCCAGATCTCGTAGTCGTAGGTGCCCAGGGTGAGCATCGGCTCGATGGTGAAGGTCATCCCCGGCTTGATCACCTCGGTGGCCCGCTCGCTGTCGTAGTGCGGGATGATCAGGCCGGAGTGGAACGACGTGTTGATGCCGTGCCCGGTGAAGTCCCGCACCACGCCGTAGTCGAAGCGCTTGGCGTAGGACTCGATGACCCGCCCGATCACGTTGATCTGACGGCCGGGCTTGACGGCCTTGATCGCCCGGTCGAGGGATTCGCGGGTCCGCTCGACCAGCAGCCGGGACTCCTCGTCGACGTCGCCGACCAGGTAGGTGGCGTTGAGGTCGCCGTGCACCCCGTGGATGTACGCGGTGGCGTCGATGTTGACGATGTCGCCGTCCTGGAGCACGGTCGAGTCCGGGATGCCGTGGCAGATCACCTCGTTGATCGAGGTGCAGACCGACTTGGGGAAGCCGCGGTAGCCGAGGTCGGACGGGTACGCGTCGTGGTCGCACATGTAGGTGTGGGCGACGGCGTCCAGCGCGTCGGTGGTGACGCCGGGGGCGATCAGCTTGGCGGCCTCCGCCATCGCCCGGGCGGCGATCCGGCTCGCGATCCGCATCTTCTCGATCGTCTCGGCGGTCTGCACCTCGGGCCCGGTGTACGGCGTCGGGGCGGGCCGCCCGACGTACTCGGGGCGCGCGATGTGCGCCGGGACCTTGCGGGTGGGGGACTGGATGCCGGGTACGAGAGCCATGGCCGCGAGTCTAACGGCCGCCCCCGGCGCGCCCGGGCGGTGTGCGCGGAGGCCCCGGCCGGGGAATGATCGGTACGACCCCAACGCGTCGACGGGAGGGCACCATGCCCCTGGGATTCCACCGCAAGCCGACCGGAAAGCCCGGCGAGTGGTTCTACTGCATCAAGCACGGCAAGGTCGAGGAGGGGCCGGAGTGCCCCGCCAAGGACCGCCTCGGCCCGTACGACAGCCCGGAGGAGGCCGCGCACGCCCTGCAACTCGCCGACGAGCGCAACCGGGAGTGGCGGCAGGGGGACGAGCGCTGGAACGACACGCCGAAGGACGGCGGCGGCGAGTAGCGTCCGGGGCGGCGTCCGGCTTTCTGCCGTCAAGCCGGCGCCGTCAGCAAGTCGGCGTCAGTCCGTCGCCGCGGCGGCCTCCCGTTCGCCTTGCTGCCCCCGCTCGCGCTGCTGTTCCCGCTCGCGCTCCGCGCGCTCGTGCCCGGCGCGGACGGCGGCGGTGTGCGGGTCGGTGCGGTCGTCGTAGGCGAGCAGCTTGGGCAGCGCGGCGGCCACCGCGAGGACGGCGACGACGCAGATCAGACCGCCGCTCCAGACGGCGGCGCGGACGCCGACCAGCCCGGCCATGGTGCCGGCCCGGACCTGGCCGAGCTGGGGGCCGACGGAGTAGCTGAGCAGTTCGACGCCGGCCATCCGGCCGCGCACCTCGTCCGGGATGGACTGGTTCCACATGGTCGAGCGGGCCAGCCCGCTGATCTCGTCGGCGCCGCCGGCCAGCGCCAGGCCGAGCAGCACCAGCCAGATGCTCCCGGACAGGCCGGCCAGGGCCATGGCCGCGCCCCAGCCGACGGCGGCGACCACCAGCAGTCGGCCGTGCCGGTGGATCCGGGACGTCCAGCCGCTGGTCGCCCCGACCAGCAGGGCGCCGGCCGCGGAGGCCGCGTACATCGGGCCGAGCGCCCAGTCCGCGCCCAACTCGGAGGCCAGGAAGGGGAAGACGGCCACCGGGAAGGCGAACAGCATCGCGCAGAGGTCGATCGTGTAGGTGCCGAGCAGGTCCTTGCGGCTCCACGCGTACCGGACGCCGGTGAGCACCGCCCGCACCGACGGCCGCTCGGCGCCGGTGGCCGGCGGCACCGCCCGGATCCGGACGAGCAGCAGCAGCGAGGCGGCGAAGGTGAGCACGTCCAGCGCGTACGCCGTCCCCACCCCGGAGAACGCCACCACGACGCCGGCCAGCGCCGGCCCGGCCACCGAAGCGGCGTTGCGGTACAGGGAGTTGAGGGCGAACGCGGCGGTCAGGTGCTGGTGCGGGACGATCCGCGGGGTGAGCGAGTCCAGGGCCGGGCGCTGCAACCCGTCGCAGGCCGCGACCAGCGCGGCGACCAGGTAGATCGGCCAGAGCAGCGGGGACGGCAGCAGCGCGTTGAGCAGCAGCAGGCCGGCGAGCAGGCCCAGCCCGGCCTCGGCGCGCAGCACCAGCTTCCGGCGGTCCAGGGCGTCGGCGAGGGCGCCGCCCCACAGGCCGAAGACGATCAGCGGGACGAGCTCGAAGGCGCCGATCAGGCCGACCGCGAAGGAGGAACCGGTCAGTTCCTTGATCTGCATCGGCACGGCGACGTAGGTCAGGTAGCTGCCGAAGCTGGTGACGCAGCCGGAGAGCCAGAGGAAGCGGAAGTCGCGGGAGGCGCGCCAGGGCGAGAGGTCGGGCGCGAGCGAGCGCAGCAGCGTGCGAGACCGTCCGGAGGTGCCGGGGGGATGCGGGGGTTCGTCGTCGTTCACGAACCAGCATCCTCGAACGCGGGCCGCCGGGTTCGCAAAGGGTTTTTCAGCCCGGCACACGGCCGTCACGGCCGGGCCGGGGTGGGCAGGGGTGGGCCGGGCCCGGCCCGGGCTACCAGCGGCTGATCGCGGGCGGTACGGTCAGCCGGCCGGCGAGTTCGGCGAGCCGGTCCAGCGCGGTGCGGCGGCCCGGGGACCGCCCGGCGGCGGCGCTGACCAGGTGCTGGGCGAGGTCGAAGGGCTGCTCGTCGGCGGTGCCGACGGCGAGCCGCTCGTG
Source organism: Kitasatospora sp. NPDC059812 (assembly GCF_042732075.1). NCBI lineage: Bacteria > Bacillati > Actinomycetota > Actinomycetes > Kitasatosporales > Streptomycetaceae > Kitasatospora > Kitasatospora sp. NPDC059812. The sequence goes on along the minus strand of NZ_JBHWIO010000030.1, from coordinate 46,937 downwards.
CGCGAGCCCGCCGAGGTCGCCCGGCTCGGCGGGGGCGGCGCCGTCCAGTGCGAGCACGGTCGCGCCGTGCCGGCGGGCGTCCTGCACCCGTTCCAGCAGTGTCGGGCCGGCCGCCTCCGGCGCCACCACCAGGACGGTGGCGCCGCGCCCGGCCCCGGTGAGCCGGCGCAGGCCGTGCGCGAGGTGCGCCGGGGCGCCGGCCGGCGGAGCGTGCCGCAGCAGGGTGGGCACCAGTCGGGGGACGGCCGACCAGGCGGCCTCGTCCGCCAGGTGCGCGGCCAGATGCCAGGGCTCGTACGCCTCGGTGCCGACCAGCAGCAGCTCGCCGGCCGCGCGCCGCGACACCGAGCGCCGCAGCGATCCGGCGAAGCCGCCGACCGCCTCCAGCCAGCCGGTGCCCGCCAGGTGCTGCCGGAGTGCCGAAACTCTCACCGCGTCCATGCGGCCCAGAATGTCGCGTCCGGCCGGGGGTTTGACAGGATCGGCCCATGACTTCCCTCGATTCAGCGACAAACCCGGCCCACGAACTGCCGGACGTCTCACAGCTGGTGGTCGGTGTCCTCGGCGGCACCGGCGACCAGGGGCGCGGCCTGGCCCTGCGACTGGCCAAGTCCGGCCAGCAGGTGATCATCGGTTCGCGCGACGCGGCCCGGGCCGAGGCCTCCGCCGCCGAACTGGGCCGCGGCGTGCGTGGCGCCGACAACGCCACCGCCGCCCGGGAGAGCGACGTGGTGATCGTCGCGGTGCCCTGGGACGGGCACGCCGCGACCCTGACCGCGCTGCGCGAGGAACTGGCCGGCAAGATCGTGGTTGACTGCGTCAACCCGCTCGGCTTCGACAAGCAGGGCGCGTACGCGCTGAAGCCGGAGGAGGGCAGCGCCGCCCAGCAGGCCGCCGCGCTGCTGCCGGACTCCCGGGTCACCGCCGCCTTCCACCACCTCTCGGCGGTGCTGCTCCAGGACGAGTCGGTGGAGCAGATCGACACCGACGTCATGGTGCTCGGCGAGGAGCGGGCCGCCACCGACATCGTGCAGGCGCTGGCCGGCCGGATCCCCGGCATGCGGGGGATCTTCGCGGGCCGACTGCGCAACGCGCACCAGGTGGAGTCGCTGGTGGCCAACCTGATCTCGGTCAACCGCCGCTACAAGGCCCACGCGGGCCTGCGGGTGACGGACGTCTGAGACCGGACCGTCTGAGATCGGACGGTCTGGGAGCGAACGGTCTGGGACCGGACCGTTCGGGACAGTCCGCTCCGAGATCCGGTCGAGCCGTGTCGGCCTCACCCCTGGACCAGTTCCGGAGGTGAGGTCGGCGACAATGGGTGCGGCCGCAACCCGGCTGACCGCACCCGGCCCTAGGAGCCTCCCGCCATGCCCCGCACGTCTCTCTTCGCCCTGATCGTCGTCGTCCTCGCGCTGGCGGCCGCCGTGGTCTCGCTGACCCAGGGCTTCTGGCTGGGCCTGATCTGGCTCCCGATGGCCGGCGTGGCGAGCAACGTGCTCTGGATGAACCGCCGCCGCGCGAAGATCGCCGAGGCCACGGCCGCCGCTGCGGCAGCCGAGCAGGGCTAGGGGCTCTCTTTCGGATCACGCCGGGCGCGCGACGCCGGAGCACGCACCTCGCCGCGTTGTCGTCGGTCGCCGATACTCCGCATGGACTCCCTCCTCCGCCTTGCGATGCACGCACTCCGACGCCGCGCGCTGATCCGACGTGATCCGAAAGAGAGCCCCTAGCCGGCTAGTTCTTCCAGAAGCTGAACAGGTACCGGCCGAGCGTCGCGTAGTCCTGGTCCACGCCGAACAGGCTCATCAGGTCGTGGATGACCCCGAAGAAGAACGAGTTCACCTCGGGCTGCCACAGCAGCGCGAACACGGCCAGCAGCCCGTACGGCGCGAACGGCTCGACCGCGCGCCGGGTCTTGTAGGACAGCCAGGGCTCGACGATCCCGTAGCCGTCCAGGCCGGGCACCGGCAGCAGGTTCAGCAGGGCGGCGCTGAGCTGGAGCAGGCCGAGGAAGCCGAGCGCGGCCGCGAACGGCGAGACGTTCAGCTCGTAGCCGTTCCAGACCGCGTGCACCGTCGGGTCGTCCAGCCAGCCGGCGCCGATCGGGATCAGCAGCAGGGCCGCGCACACCACGTTCACCAGCGGCCCGGCCGCCGAGATCAGGCTGTGCTTGAGTCGGCCCTGGATCCGGTCCCGCTCGATCCAGACCGAGCCGCCGGGCAGGCCGATGCCGCCCATGATCACGAAGACGATCGGCAGCACGAAGCTGAGCAGCACGTTGGTGTACTTCAGCGGGTTGAGCGTGAGGTAGCCCTTGGCGCCGACGCTGATGTCGCCGCCGTGCAGCGCGGTGCGGGCGTGCGCGTACTCGTGCAGGCACAGCGAGACCATCCAGCCCGCCACCACGAACAGGAACACCCCGAACGAGGCGTTCCCGTAGCCCGAGTACACCGCCCAGCCGGAGGTGGCGAGGACGGCGAGGAGCACCCAGAACACCGGGCTGATCCGGCGGTCCTCGCTGCGTGAGCGCTGCGTGGCGGCGAAGGTCATGGTGTGGGTGCTCCGGGTGTCCGAGGAAAAGCGGGCAGGGGATCGATCATGCCGGGCGGGCCGGTGACCGGACAAGCCGTCCCGGGTGAACGTCCGAGGGCCCCGTCCGGGTTCCGCCGCCGGTGAGGGACCCCTGGACAATTGTGCGCCCCGAGCGCCGCCCATCGACCAGAATGGACCGGTGTACTACGGCATCCTCGGGACCACGACGGCTCACCACGACGACGGCACCCCGGTGCCGCTAGGCGGCGCCCGGCTGCGGGCACTGCTCACCGCGCTCGCCCTCCGGCAGGGCCGCCCGGTGCCCGCCGACCTGCTGGTGGACGAGGTGTGGGAGGCCGAGCCGCCCCAGGACTCCTCCGCCGCGCTCCAGACCCTGGTCGGCCGGCTGCGCCGGACCGTCGGCCGGGACGAGATCGGCTCCGGCCCGGCCGGGTACTGGCTGACCGACCCGGCCACCGACCTCGCCGAGTTCCAGCGGCTCGGCGCCGAAGGCCGCCGCGCCCTCGACACCGGGGACCACGCGCTCGCCGCCGACCGGCTGCGCGCCGCCCTGGCGCTGTGGCGCGGCCCCGCCCTGGCCGACCTGCCGGACCGCAGCGGCCCGGCCGCCCGGCTGGAGACCCAGCGCGAGGAGGCCCGCCGCCACCGGATCACCGCCGAGCTCGGGCTCGGCCGGGCCGCCGAACTGGTCGCCGAACTCACCGAGCTCTGCGAACGGCAGCCGCTGGACGAGCCGTTGCAGCAGCTGATGATCCGGGCGCTGCACGAGAGCGGCCGCACCGCCGAGGCGCTGCGCCACTACGAGCGGACCAGGCGCGCCCTCGCCGAGGAGCTCGGCGTCGACCCGGGGCGCCAACTCCAGGCCCTGTACGCCACGTTGCTGACCCCGGCCGAGGTCGAACCGGCCCCCGCGCCGACCGCGCCCGCGACCGTGCCCGCGCCGGAGCCCATACCGGCCCCGCCGGCCGCCGAACGGTCCGGGGCGCTCCAGCCCCCGCGCGTCGGCGGCAACCTGCGCGGCCGGCTGACCAGCTTCGTCGGCCGCGAGGGCGATCTCGCCGCGCTGCGCGGAACGTTGACGAACAGTCGGCTGATCACCCTGACTGGCCCCGGCGGCTCCGGCAAGACCAGGCTCTCGATCGAGGCAGGCCGCGCCGAGCAGTCCGCCGGGCACTGGCCGGACGGCGTCTGGGTGGCCGAACTCGCCCCGCTGGAGAGCCCGGACGCGGTGCCCGCCGCCGTGGTCTCCGCGCTCGGCCTGCGCGAGATCGTGCTGCACAGCGGCGGCATGGTCGCCGAGGTGATCGAGAAGCGCGCCGAGGACCCGGTGCGCCGGCTGGTCGAGCACTGCGGCCACCGCCGGATGCTGCTCGTCCTGGATAACTGCGAGCACCTGATCCAGGCCGCCGCCGACCTCGCCGACGTCCTGCTCGCCGAGTGCCCCGAACTGACCGTGCTCGCCACCAGCCGGGAGCCGCTCGGCGTGCCCGGCGAGACCGTGCTGCCGGTCGAGCCGCTGCCCGACCCGGTGGCGCTGCGCCTGCTCACCGAGCGCGCCACCGCCGCCCGCCCCGGCTTCGACCCGGACACCGACCCGGCGGCCTGCGCCGAGATCTGCCGCCGCCTGGACGGCCTGCCGCTGGCCATCGAACTCGCCGCCGCCCGGCTGCGGGTGATGACGGCGCGCCAGATCGCCGACCGCCTGGACGGCCGGTTCGCCCTGCTCACCGCGGGCAGCCGCACCCTGCTGCCGCGCCAGCAGACCCTGCGCGCGGTGGTCGACTGGAGCTGGGACCTGCTGGGCAAGCGCGAACGGGCGGTGCTGCGCCGGCTCTCGGTGTTCGCCGGCGGCTGGCAGCTGGAGGACGCCGAGGCGATCTGCGCCGACGGCACCGAGGTGGTCGGCGGGGAGGTCGCCGACCTGCTGCTGTCGCTGGTCGACAAGTCCCTGCTGGTCGCCGACCTGGACGACGGCAGCCTGCCGCGCTACCGGATGCTGGAGACCATCCACGAGTACGCGACCGAGCGCCTCGCCGAGTCCGAGGAGGAGCGCGACGCGACCGGGGCCCGCCACCTGGCGCACTTCCGGAGCGTCGTCGCCACCGCCTTCCTGAACATGCACGGCCCCCAGCAGCTGCACTGGCTGACGGTGCTGGAGCGCGAGCTGGACAACGTCCGGGCCGCGCTGAGGCGCGCCATCGACCTCGGGGACGAGGAGCAGTCGCTGGTCCTCACCCTCGGCATGAGCTGGTACTGGTCGCTGCGCGGCTACAGCATGGAGGCCCGCGGCTGGTACGACGCCGTCGCGGCGCTCGGGCCGGATCCGTTCGGCCCGCAGCCGCCCGTACCGCTGGAGCGGGACGTGCTCTCCTACGGCCTGCCGATGCCCGAAGGGGTCGTCGAGGAGGCCCGCCGACTGCTCGCGATGTACCGGCTGATGGGCATGTTCGAGGGGAACCTGGACGTGCTCGGCAACCCGGTGGCGATCGCCGTCGCGGAGCAGCTGCTGGACGTCTACACCCCGGAGCTGCCGCAGGCCTACCGGTTCCCGGGCCTGATACGGGTGTTCGGGGCGTTCCTGGCCGGCCGGCTGGAGCTGATGAAGAGCCTGCTGGACGACGCCGTCCGCGGCTGCGAGGAGCACGGCGGGCCGAACGACCTCGCGTTCATCCTGCAGCTCCGGGCCAAGATGCTGAACGACTGGCCGGGCGGGGCCGACCAGGGAATCCTGGACGGCGCGCGCTCCCTGGAGCTGTACGAGCGGGCCGGCAACCTCTGGGGGGTCTCCCAGGCGCTGGCGGCCCAGGGCGAGTCGCTGGCCAACCGGGGCGATCCGGCGGCCGCCGCCGCAGCGTACGAGCGGGCGATCGAGCTGGCCGAGGAGCTGGGGACACCGCACGAGGTGCCGATGCTGCGGGTGAACCTCGGCTCCGCCCTGCTGGAGCAGGACATGGAACACGGCGAGCGGATCATCCGGGAGGCGCTGGCCGGGCTGGACTCCCACAGCGCGGACCACTCCTCCACCGGCGCGCTGCTGTTCGGCGGCCTCACGCTCTGCGGCGTCCACATGCTGCGCGGCGAGCACGAGCAGGCGCTGGCCGAGCTGGACCGGATGGAGGCGACCAGCGTCGGCAGCTTCGCCCCGGGGATCGTGACCGGGATGCTGACCACCACCCGGGGCTGGATCACCGCCCGGGCAGGCCGGCCGGACGAGGGGCTCGCGGCACTGCGCGAGGGGCGGACGCTGCTCCGTCAGACGGCGAGCACAAGCGGCTTCGGCGAGCAGATGACGGTCATGGTGGTGCCCGCGGTGGTGGGGGTGCTGCGTTCCTTCGCCGAGCGCGACGGCGACCTGGAGCGGGCCCGGCAGGCCACCGTGCTGCACGGGGCGCACCACATGCTGAACGGCCCGAAGGGCGGCTACCTGGACCGCGTCGAGCGCGGCCGGGCGGCGGCCTCCCTGCGGGCCCTGCTGGGCGACGCCGCGTTCGAGGCCGCCCACACCGCCGGCGAGGGCCTGACCCCGGAACAGGTCCGGGAGCGGATGTACGAGTGGATCGGCTGACCGGCGTCCGTCCCTGGTCACCGGTCAGCCGTTCCGTCGGCCGGCCCCGTCCCCTGGTGCCGGCCGGTCGCCCCCCGGCCCTCCCCCGCGGAGGGCCGGCGGCCGTTCTCAGGTCCGCTTGCGGAAGCGGGCGACGGCGAGCGGCGCGAAGATCGCGGTGGTGGCCACCGACCAGATCAGCACGACCATCACCGGGTGGGCCAGCGGCCCCTGGCCGTTGAGCAGGGAGCGGGAGGCGTCGGCGAGCGCCGACAGCGGGTTGACCTTGGTGAAGGCCTGGAGCCAGCCCGGCATGGTGTCGGTCGGCGCGAAGATCGAGCTGCCGAACTGCATCGGCATCAGGACCAGCATGGCCACGCCCTGGACGGCCTGGGCGCTGCGCAGTGCCATGCCCAGCAGCATCGAGACCCAGACGATCGACATGCCGAACACCAGCGACAGGCCGACCGCGGCCACGACCTCCAGCGGACCGGTCTTCACCTCGAAGCCGATGCACATCGCGAAGCCGATCAGGATCACGAAGGAGAGCAGCGCCCGGCAGGTCTCGGCGGCCATCTTGGAGAGCAGGACGGAGGCCCGGCCGATCGGCAGGGTCCGGAAGCGGTCCATCACGCCGGTCTGGAAGTCGCTGTTCAGGCCGGTGCCGACGGCCATCGCGAGGGTGAGGCCGGTCTGCCCGAGCAGGCCGGGGATCATGTACTGCTTGTAGGAGTCCTGGTTGCCGGAGACGGCGCCGCCGAAGACGTAGACGAACAGCACCGTGAAGATGACCGGCATCAGCACGGCGTCGAACATCGACTCCGGGTCGGCCTTGATCCGCATCAGGTTGCGGCGGGTCAGCGCGCCGACGTGGCGGAAGGTGCCGGACAGGCCGATCCGGGAGTCCTCCACCCGGGCGGGGGCGATGGTGGCGGTGGTCATGCGACGGGCTCCTTGGCGAGGCTGGGGACGGCGTCCGCGGTGTCGGCGGGCTTGCCGGTGATGGCGAGGAAGACCTCGTCGAGGCTGGGCACCTTGGTGTCGATGCCGGCTATCGCGAAGCCGCGGCCGCCGAGCACCCCGATGACGGTGGTCAGCTGCTCGTCGTCGGTGATCGGCACGGCGAGCAGGCCGGTGTCGGTGGAGACGGTGGCGCTGGTGATGCCGCGGTCGTGCAGGCAGCGGGCCATCTCGGGCAGCTCGGCCGGGTGGGCGGCGCGGATCTGGAGGGTCTGGCCGCCGACCTTGGCCTTGAGCTCGGCCACGCCGCCGTTGGCGATCACCCGGCCGCGGTCGATGACGGTCAGCTCGTCGGCGAGCTGCTCCGCCTCCTCCATGTACTGGGTGGTGAGCAGCACGGTGCTGCCCTCGGCGACCATCCGCTGGACCTCGTCCCAGACCTCGTTGCGGGTGCGCGGGTCGAGGCCGGTGGTGGGTTCGTCCAGGTAGAGCACCTTGGGGCGGCCGATCATGCTGGCGGCCAGGTCGAGGCGGCGGCGCATACCGCCGGAGTAGGTCTTGGCGGTTCGTTTGGCGGCCTCGGTGAGTGAGAAGCGCTCCAGCAGTTCGGTGGCCCGGGCCTTGGCCTCGCGGCGGGGGAGGTCGAGCAGCCGGCCGATCAGGTAGAGGTTCTCGTACCCGGAGAGGAGTTCGTCGACGGAGGCGTACTGACCGGTGAGGCCGATGGTGCGGCGCAGCTGCTTGGGCTGGCGCAGGACGTCGTAGCCGCCGACGAACGCGGTGCCGGCGTCGGGCTTGATCAGGGTGGAGAGGACCCGGACCAGGGTGGTCTTGCCGGCGCCGTTGGGGCCGAGCACGCCGAGCACGGTGCCCTCGCGGACGGTGAGGTCGACCCCGTCGAGGGCCTTGGTGGTGCCGTAGTGCTTGACGATGCCGCGGACTTCGACGGCGTTGCCCGCGGCGGTCCCCCGGTCGTTCGGGGCGGTGGCGATTCGTGTCATGCCCCCAGGCTGTCCGGCCCGGCTGTCAGCGGGCTGTCATGAGGGGGGCGGGCCAGGCGCTGCGCTGTCAGACCGCTGTCACCGGGGGAGCGGGCACGGCAGCGGCCCCGCTCCCCGGGCGGGGGAGCGGGGCCGTCGGGGGCCGTCAGTGGAAGCTGTGCTCCGCCGCCGGGAAGGCGCCGCCGCGGACGTCCTCGGCGAACGCGCGGGCGGCGTCGCCGAGGACGGTCCGCAGGTCGGCGTACTGCTTGACGAACTTGGGCACCCGGCCCGCCGTCATGCCGGCCATGTCGGTCCAGACCAGGACCTGGGCGTCGGTGTCGGGCCCGCCGCCGATGCCGACGGTCGGGATGGTCAGCTGCTCGGTGACCTGGGCGGCCAGCTCGGCCGGCACCGCCTCCAGCACGACCGCGAAGGCGCCCGACTGCTGGACGGCCTTGGCGTCGCGCAGCAGCTGGTGCGCCGCCTCGTCGCCGCGGCCCTGGACGGGGTAGCCGCCGAAGGCGTGTACGGACTGCGGGGTGAGGCCGATGTGCGCCATCACCGGGACGCCGGCCTCGACCAGCAGCTCGATCGAGCGGGCGCTGCGCTCCCCGCCCTCCAGCTTGACCGCGCCGACCCCGGCCTCCTTCATCAGCCGGGCCGCGTTGCGCATGGCCTGCGCGGGGGACTCCTGGTAGGAGCCGAACGGCAGGTCGGCGACGATCATCGCGCGCTTGGTGCCGCGGACGACGGCGGCGGAGAGCATCACCATCTGATCCATGGTCACCGGCACGGTGGTCTCGTAGCCGAGGTGGCAGTTGCCGGCGGAGTCGCCGACCAGCAGGACGGGGATGCCGGCCTCGTCGAACACCCCGGCGGTGAGGGCGTCGTAGGCGGTCAGCATCGACCACTTCTCGCCGCGCTGTTTGGCGGTGGCGAGGTCGCGGACGGTGATGCGGCGGTTGGTGACCCCGCCGTAGAGGGTGGCGGTCGCCGCCTGGTTCTGGGCAGGCGAAGGCGAAGAAGCGTTCATCGAACGGACTCCTGAAGGGTTGTCGTCTCGTGGCGCCGTACGGCGTCCCCGGATCACCTCCATGCTTGCACGCCCCGGCGTGCGCGCAAAGGGGCGTGCAGGCGCGCGGGTGCGATCTGTGGCACACCGGCCGGCGGGCTTTGCCGCGTTTTTACGAAACGGATTCGTCTCGTATCGAAATGGCCGCTACCCTGGTGCCGGGGGGTTACGAGACGACCATGGCTCGGAATTGCCCGCCAGTGCCACACCACCACGGACGGGAAGACCAATGACCACCGCAGCCGCGCCACCCCGCGTGCCGGAAGCCATCCACCGCCGCCGCTGGGCGATCCTCTGCACCCTGGTGCTCGCCCTGCTCGTCGTCGTCCTCGACAACTCGATCCTCAACGTCGCGATGAAGACCATCGCGACCCCCGCGCCGGTCGGCCTCGGCGCCAGCCAGAGCGACCTGGAGTGGTCGATCAACTCCTACACCCTGGTGTTCGCCGGGCTGCTCTTCACCTCCGGCCTGCTCGGCGACCGCTTCGGCCGCAAGCGCGCGCTGCTCGGCGGCATGGTGGTCTTCGGCATCGCCTCGCTGCTCTCCGCGCTGGCCGCCTCGCCCGGTGAACTCGTCGGCTACCGCGCCCTGATGGGCGTCGGCGCCGCGCTCGCGATGCCCGCGACGCTGGCCATCATCATGAACGTGTTCGAGCGCTCCGAGCAGCCCAAGGCGATCGGCATCTGGGCCGGCGCGGTCGGCCTGGCCATCGCCATCGGCCCGATCACCGGCGGCCTGCTGATCGAGCACTTCTGGTGGGGCTCGGTCTTCCTGGTCAACGTCCCGATCGTGATCGTCGCGGTGATCGCGATGGTCGTCCTGGTGCCCGAGTCCAAGGACCCGAACCCCGGCAAGCTCGACCCGATAGGCGTGCTGCTGTCGATCATCGGCCTGGTCGCGCTGATCTACGGCATCATCAAGGGCGGCGAGCTGGCCGACTTCACCGCCGCCGAGGCCTGGGTGCCGACGCTGATCGGCGTGCTGGCGCTGGCCGCCTTCGTCTGGTTCGAGCGCCGCACCCGCTTCCCCGCGCTGGACGTCACCTGGTTCCGCAACAAGGTGTTCAGCGCCTCCGTCGTGGTCGTCGGCGTGGTCTTCTTCGCGCTGATGGGCGTCTCCTTCTTCGGCGTCTTCTACATCCAGAGCGTGCGCGGCTACAGCGCGCTCCAGGCCGGCCTGCTGATGCTGCCGCTGGCCGTCGCCCAACTGCTGTTCGCGCCGCGGGCCCGGCTGGTGGTCGACCGCTTCGGCGTCGCCGCCACCGCCGCCGTCGGCATGCTGCTGATCGCGGTCGGCTTCGTCGGCTACACCCTGCTGGGCGTCGACACGCCGATCTGGGTGCTGATCGTGCTCGGCCTGCTGATGGGCACCGGAATGGCGCACGTCATGCCGCCGGTCACCGTCGCGATCATGGCCTCGCTGCCCCGCGAGAAGGCCGGCGCGGGCTCGGCCGTCAACAATACCTTCCGCCAGGTCGGCGGCTCGCTCGGCGTCGCCGTGCTCGGCGCGGTGCTCTCCACCGTCTACCGCGACGGCATGGCCGACACGCTCAACCAGCTGCCCGACGACCTGCGCGGCAAGGCCGGCGAGTCGCTGGAGGCCACCCTGGCCATCGCCGAGCGGATGGGCCCCAAGGGCGCCGCGCTGATCGGCCCGGCCGACGACGCCTTCGTCAGCGCCATGCACGTGGTGGCCTCGCTCTCCGCGGGCATCACGGTGGTCGGCGCGCTGATCGCCTGGTTCCTGCTGCCGCGCCGGTCGGCCGCCCCCGGCGGCCCGGCCGGGAAGGCCGCCGAGCAGCCCGACCAGAGCCGCAAGGCCGTGGCCGCGGACGCCTGACCCGCGATCGCGCTGAGCGACAATGGCCCTGTCACCCGGGTGGACCCCCGGGCGGCAGGGCCGAGGTCCAGGACGGCGGCCGCCACCCGGCCCGGTCCACGGACCACCATCGGAACCCGGTCCACGGACCATCATCGGAAACGGAACGGCGCCCGTGCGCCACGCGGACAGCGAGGGAGTACAGCGGGGATGAAGACGGACACCCCGGCCGCCGGGGCCGGACAGCCCTGCGCCGCCGTACGCCGCGGCCGCCCGCGCAGCGAGGCCGCCGAGCAGGCCATCTTCGCCGCCGTCGAGGACCTGATGGCCGGCGGCACCGCGCTGTCCGAGCTCACCATCGAGGGCATCGCCGCCGCGGCCGGCGTCGGCAAGGCCACCATCTACCGGCGCTGGCCCAACAAGGAGGCCCTGCTGGTCGACGTGGTCAGCCGGCTGGAAGTCCCGATGCCCGCGCCGACCGACGGCACCGCCCGGGACCACCTGATCGAGATGATCGACTACATGCGCCGGCGCGGCCTCGCCAAGCGCTCCCGCTGGGTGCTCAAGGCCGCCCTCGGCCAGATGCAGAGCCTGCCCGACCTGTACAGCGCGTACCGCGACCGGGTGATCAAGCCCCGCAGGGAGGCGGGGCTCGCCCTGATCCGCCGCGCCATGGACGAGGGCGTGCTGCGGACCGACCTCGACGTCGAGCTCCTCGGCGACATGCTGATGGGCCCGATCCTGTACCGCAGCATCCTCTGGGACGACTCCGACCTGGAGGACCCGGACCTGGCCCGCCGGATGGTCGACTCGCTGCTCGAAGGCCTGGCGCCGCACGCGGCCTCCGGCTCCCGCGGCTGAACGCGCTCCCGCGCCCCGGACCCCGCGCCCCGGTCCCGTGCCCGCAGCGACCTGCACCGACCTGTGTCCGACCCGCGCCCGGCGTGGCCTGGCTCACCAAACCGGGCCACGCCGGAACCCGCTCCGACGGCCCCGCGTCTGTCCCGGCATAGGCTGAGCCGGGTATCCGATCAAACCGGCACCAGTCCGGCACCCGCCCGTACCGCACGGGCCGGACACCGGACCGGCGACGGCACGAACAACGGGAGCCACGGATGACGCAGGCGGACAGGACCGACCGGAGCACGGCCGGCCCCTGGGGCGAGGCGGGCGCCCCGGCCCCCGCGGGCCGTCCCGGAGGATTCCTGGGCCTGCGGTACTGGGGCCGGGACGGCCGTGGCGCCACCACCTGGCGGCGCGGCCTGGTCGTCGCGGTGCTGGCCGTGCTCGCCGCCCTGCTGATGGCCCTCCACGCCGACGTCCCCAACAGCGCCGGCAACCTCGGCAGCCTGCTGGAGACCTTCCTGCCCTGGATCGGCCTGGCCGTCCCGGTGCTGCTGGCCCCCGCGCTGCTGCGCCGCTCCGCCACCGCGCTGATCGCGCTGCTGCTGCCCGTCGCGATCTGGCTCAACCTGTTCGGCGGCCTGCTCAGCGACAAGAGCGGCGGCACCGGCGACTGGACGGTGGTCAGCCACAACGTCGCCGCCGCCAACCCCGACGTGCCGGGCACCGTCCGCGGCCTGGTGGCCTCCGGCGCCCAGATCGTCGCCCTCCAGGAACTGGCCGGCAAGCCGCTGCGCGACTACGAGAGCGGGCTCGCCGAGGCGTACCCGTACCACGAGGTGGAAGGGACGGTCGGCCTCTGGTCGAAGTACCCGATCAGCGGAGTCTCGCCGGTGGACCTCAAGATGGGCTGGACCAGGGCGTTCCGGGCCCAGGTCGCCACCCCGCAGGGCCCGGTCGCGGTGTACGTCGCGCACCTGCCGTCGGTGCGGCTGAAGGCCGAGGGCGGCTTCACCGTCGACCAGCGGGACGTCAGCGCGCAGGCGCTCGGCGACGCGATCCAGGCCGAGCCGGTGAAGAAGGTCCTGCTGCTCGGCGACCTCAACGGCACCATGAACGACCGCAGCCTGGCGCCGGTCACCTCGCAGATGCGCTCGGCCCAGGGCGCCGCCGGGGACGGCTTCGGCTTCAGCTGGCCGGCGTCCTTCCCGATGGCCCGGATCGACCAGATCATGAGCAAGGGCGGCCTCGCGCCGGTCGACTCCCGCACCCTGCCCCGGGACGGCAGCGACCACCTCGCGGTGGCCGCCACCTACCGGTTCGGCTAGGTCCTGGCTCAGCCCCGCCGCCAGCGGTTGGTGATCGGCAGGCGGCGGTCCCGGCCGAAGTTCTTGACCGAGATCTTGGGGCCCGGCGGGTACTGCCGCCGCTTGTACTCGGCCGTGTCGACCAGCCGGACCACCCGGTCCACCACGGCCGGGTCGAAGCCGGCCGCGACGATCGCGTCCCGCCCCTCGTCGCCCTCGATGTAGCGGGCCAGCACGCTGTCCAGCAGGTCGTAGTCGGGCAGTGAGTCGCTGTCCTTCTGGTCCGGCCGCAGCTCGGCGGACGGCGGCTTGGAGATGGTGTTCTCCGGGATCGGCGGCACCTCGCCGCGCCGCCCGGCCTCCTCGTTGCGCCAGTGGGCCAGCCGGAAGACCAGCGACTTGTAGACGTCCTTGATCGGCCCGAACGCGCCCACCGAGTCGCCGTACAGGGTCGAGTAGCCGACGGCCAGCTCGCTCTTGTTGCCGGGCGCGAGCACGATGTGCCCCTCCTGGTTGGAGATCGCCATCAGCAGGGTGCCGCGCAGCCGGGACTGCAGGTTCTCCTCGGCCAGGCCGGTCAGCTCGGTCGCGCCCAGGTAGGCGTCGAACATCGGGGCGATGGAGACGGTGCGGTAGTGCAGCCCGGTCCGGCGGGCCAGCTCGGCCGCGTCGTCCCGGGAGTGCTGCGAGGAGTAGCGGCTGGGCATCGAGACGCAGTACACGTTCTCGGCGCCGATCGCGTCCACCGCGATGGCGGCCACCAGCGCCGAGTCGATGCCGCCGGAGAGGCCGATCAGCACCGAACGGAAGCCGTTCTTGGTGACGTACGCCCGGGTGCCGGAGACCAGCGCGGCCCAGATCTCCGCCTCGTCGGACAGCCGCGGCGCCACCTCGGGGGCCGGGGTGTCCGCGGGCGCGGCCTGCGGCTCGCCGCCCAGGTCGGTGCGGACGAGGTGCAGCCCGTCGCTCAGCAGCAGGCCGTCGGTGTGGTCGTCGCCGGCGGCCGGCAGGTCGAGGTCCAGCACCAGCAGGTGCTCCTCGAACTGCGGGGAGCGGGCCAGCACCTCGCCGTCCGCGCCGACCACGATCGAGTCGCCGTCGAAGACCAGCTCGTCCTGGCCGCCGACCATGTTGACGTAGGCCAGCGGGCAGCCCGCCTCGGCGGCCCGGCGCCGGACCAGCTCCAGCCGCTGGTCGTCCTTGTTCCGCTCGTACGGCGAGCCGTTGACCACCAGCAGCAGCCCGGCCCCGGCCTCGCGGGCCGCGGTGACCCGGCCGCCGTCCTGCCAGATGTCCTCGCAGATGGCCAGCGCGACGTCCACTCCGTGCAGCCGCAGCACCGGCAGCTGCTCGCCCGGGACGAACCAGCGGTACTCGTCGAACACTCCGTAGTTGGGCAGGTGGTGCTTGGCGAAGCGGGTCACCACCTCGCCCCGGTGCAGCACGGCGGCGCAGTTCTGCGGGGAGCCGGCCGGGCGGCCGAACCTCGGCGAGGCGTGCTCGGAGCGTCCGAGGTAGCCGACCACCACCGGCACCTCGCCCAGCCCGTCGGCGGCCAGCCGCCCGGCCAGCTCGACCAGCGCGCCCCGGGACGCCTCGACGAAGGAACTGCGCAGGGCGAGGTCCTCGACGGGGTAGCCGGTCAGGGCCATCTCGGGGAAGGCGACCAGCTGGGCGCCGGCCTCCACGGCCTGCCTGGTCCAGCGCACCACCTCATCGCTGTTGCGGGCGATGTCACCGACCCAGGGGTCGATCTGGCTCAGGGCGAGACGGAGATTGGGCATGCCCCCGAGTGTAATCGTCGAACTGACGCAATGTGCTGTCCGGGGGGTCGGACCAGGGTCCGGACTGCCGTCCCGCGCGGTGATCGGCCATGATGGGGGCAGCCGCGTCCGGGGGTCTTCCGGGCGTAACACGAGCGTAAAGAGCAGAGGTGAGACTGTCCCCATGGGCAAGCAGCAGCAGTTCGTGCTTCGGACGCTTGAGGAGCGTGACATCCGGTTCGTCCGGCTGTGGTTCACCGACGTGCTCGGGTTCCTGAAGTCGGTCGCGGTGGCTCCGGCCGAACTGGAGCAGGCCTTCGAGGAGGGCATCGGCTTCGACGGCTCGGCGATCGAGGGCTTCGCCCGGGTCTACGAGTCCGACATGATCGCCAAGCCGGACCCGACCACCTTCCAGATCCTGCCGTGGCGCTCGGAGACCCCCGGCACCGCCCGGATGTTCTGCGACATCCTGATGCCCGACGGCTCGCCGTCCTACGCCGACCCCCGGTTCGTGCTCAAGCGCACCCTGGAGAAGGCCTCCGCCCAGGGCTTCACCTTCTACACCCACCCCGAGATCGAGTTCTTCCTGCTGAAGAACCTGCCCGGCGACGGCACCCCGCCGATCCCCGCCGACCAGTCCGGCTACTTCGACCACACCCCGCGCGGGGTCGGCCACGACTTCCGTCGACAGGCCATCACCATGCTGGAGTCGATGGGCATCTCGGTGGAGTTCTCCCACCACGAGGGCGCCCCCGGCCAGCAGGAGATCGACCTGCGCTACGCCGACGCGCTGTCCACCGCCGACAACATCATGACCTTCCGTCTGGTCATGAAGGAGGTCGCGCTGGAGCAGGGCGTGCACGCCAGCTTCATGCCCAAGCCGTTCTCCGACCACCCCGGCTCGGGCATGCACACCCACCTGTCGCTGTTCGAGGGCGACCGCAACGCCTTCCACGAGACCGGTGCCGAGTACCAGCTCTCCAAGGTCGGCCGCTCCTTCATCGCCGGTCTGCTCAAGCACGCCGCCGAGACCGCCGCCGTCACCAACCAGTGGGTGAACTCCTACAAGCGGATCTGGGGCGGCTCCCAGCGCACCGCCGGGGCCGGCGGCGAGGCCCCGTCCTACATCTGCTGGGGCCACAACAACCGCTCGGCGCTGATCCGGGTGCCGATGTACAAGCCCGGCAAGCAGGGCTCCACCCGGATCGAGGTCCGCTCCCTGGACACCGGCTGCAACCCGTACCTCGCCTACGCCGTCACCCTCGCGGCCGGCCTCAAGGGCATCGAGGAGGGCTACGAGCTCCCGCCGGGCGCCGACGACGACGTCTGGGCGCTGACCGACTCCGAGCGCCGCGCCCTCGGGATCCAGCCGATGCCGCAGAACCTCGGCGAGGCGATCGACCTGATGCAGCGCAGCGAGCTCGTCGCCGAGACCCTCGGCGAGCACGTCTTCGACTTCTTCCTGCGCAACAAGCGGCAGGAGTGGGAGGAGTACCGCTCCGAGGTGACACCGTTCGAGCTGCGCAAGAACCTCCAGGTGCTCTGAGCGCCTGAGCGGCTCAAACACCTTCGGGCCCGCTGTCGTTCGATCGGATGACAGCGGGCCGTCCGCTCGGGTGGATCGTTTCCCCAATGGCGGTATGTGAAGATCCTGTGACGGACGGTTGTGGTCCGATGGGCGTGCTCGTCCGTTCCGTCCCGAGAGGATCCCATGCCCTCCTCCGCTGTCAGCCGCGCCGCCGCGGCCCGTCTGCTCGCCCGCCGGACCGTCGTCGCGGGCGCCGCCCTCGCCGCCGTCGCGAGCCAGCTGCTGGCCACCCCGATCGCCGACGCCCGTGGCTCCGGCTCCGGCTCGTCGAACCCGCACCCGCGCGCCGAGACCATCTCCGAGAACCCGCTGCCGTTCACCACCCGCTTCCAGGGCGACTTCCACGGCTCCGTCACCAGGATCAGCAACTCGCTGATGACCTGTGACGAGACCAAGGCACCCCTCGACCCGGAGCAGCCGCCCTGCGAGGACGCCCGCAAGGGCCTCGGCAGCATGCCGATCAACAACAAGTACGAGATGAAGTACATCAACATCGACCCGGGCTCCATCGGCCCGCTCGGTGACCCGATCTACTCCGCCAGCTCCGCCGACCTCGGCCTGATCGACGGCTCCAAGGTCAAGTACGCCCGGCTGTACTGGGGCGGCACCCGCGGCATCGGCGACACCGTGCTGCCGGAGAACCAGATCGACGAGGTGTACCTCAAGGTCCCGGGCGAGAAGCAGTACCGGGACATCGCCAACGACCAGCCGTCCATCGGCTACATCACCACCGACGTGGAGAGCAGCTACCAGGCCTCCGCCGACATCACCGACCTGGTCAGGAACGCCGGCAACGGCACCTACACCGTCGCCAACATGGACTCGGTGGTGAAGCCGCACAGCTGGGGCGGCTGGACGATCGTCGTCGCGTACGAGAACGACTGCAAGCCGATGCGGCACATCCACCTGTGGGACGGCTTCCAGGTCGAGCTGCCGGACAGCCCGACGCGGCAGATCAAGCTCGCGGGGCTGCAGACGCCGCAGAGCGGTCAGCTCCACGGCAAGCTCGGCTGGGTGGTCTACGACGGCGACCTCAAGTGGACCGGCGACACCCTGTCGGTCAAGTCCACCAACGGGCCCGAGACGCTGTTCTCCGACATCAACCACGCGCCGAACGACGCCTTCAACTCCACCATCGAGGAGTTGACCCCGGAGGACCAGTTCGTCCGCAACCCGTACAACCGCAACAACTTCGGCTACGACTCCAACCGCTGGGACATCTCGCCGTACCTGCGCAACGGGGACACCGACCTCACCGCCACCTTCAACACCCAGAAGGACGGCTACGACATCGGCGTCTTCTACGCCTACGTCAACCTGGACGGCTCCACCGACGCCTGACCGGCGCCGCCGCGTTCCCGCCGGGCCGGCGCGGCGAGCCGCGCAGCAGCCGCTCGCACGGCCGCTCCACCCAGCGGTACAGGCCCGCCGCCACCGCCAGCGACCCCCCGGCCAGCAGCAGCCAGACCCCGAGCGCCGCCGCCCCGGGCGCCGGGCGGCCCAACTCGGCGAGCCAGCAGCGGATGCCGATCTCGTGCACCAGGTACCAGGCGTAGGACCACTCGCCGAGCCGCACCGCCGTCCGCCCGGCCAGACCCCGTCCGACCGGACCCTGTCCTCCTGGCGGCCGGGGCACCGCACCGGCCGCGTCCCGCTGGGCCGCCGCCACCAGCAGCGCCGCGAACAGCGCCGCCGGCACCAGCTGGGAGGCGCTGTACGGGCCCCACCACAGCGCGTCCGGGACGGCCGCGTGCCAGGGCGCCAGCAGCAGGTGCCAGCCCGCCACCGCCGCGGCCGCCGCGCCGAGCTGCACCCGGGGGACCATCCCGTGCCGCACCGCCAGCCCGACCGCCACCCCGAGCACGAACTGCGGGGTACGGGCCAGCGGCAGGTAGTCCAGCAGCCAGCCGCGCACCGTCGGATCGGCCGGCAGCAGCGGGCCCGCCGCCCACAGCGCCGGGCCGAGCGCCGCGCACACCGCCGCCACCGGCAGCCAGGCCCGGCGGCGCGGCGCCAGCAACCGCAGCAGCAGCGGGAACAGCAGGTAGAACCAGGCCTCGGCGCCCAGCGACCAGGACGCCGGATTGCCGCCGTACACCGTCGCCTGCGCCCACGGATGCACCAGCAGCAGCGACCAGAGCGCGGCCGCCACCGGCAGCGCCGTGCCGATCGCGGCGTCCGCGCCCAGCGACAGCACGGTGCTCAGCACGTGCAGCGGCCAGATCCGGGCGAACCGGCGGCGGGCGAACGCCCCGGCGGGGACGGGCGAGCCGCCGTACGTCCAGGCCAGGACGAAACCGGACAGGACGAAGAAGAACGTCACCCCCGAACGCCCGTACCAGGCGAGCGGGTCGAGCACCGGCAGCCCGCCGACCTTGCGGGACAGGTGGTAGAGCACCACCAGCAGGGCCGCCCAGAAGCGCAGCCCGGTGAGCGAGGGCAGGCGGCTGGGCATCGGCGCTCCGGAACGGGACGGGACGGGGTGGGACGGGGTGGGACGGGGTGGGACGGGGTGGCACGGTCGGCGCGGGGAGAACGAGCGCGGCGGGCCCGAGGTCACGGACGGACGGCGCGGCGCGCGGCGGCGGGCCGTCCGGCGGTCGTGTCCGGCGCCGGGCCGTCAGGGCGCGTAACCTGCTGGGGCGGACGGATGGAGGGGCCATGGCGGTGGACGAACAGCGGGCCGGGAGCCGGGTCAGCAGGCCGGAGATCAGGCTGGTCAGGCGCGGGTTCACCGACCCGGCGCAGGCGGTGCGGCTGCTGGCGGGCCCCGGCCTGGAAGGCCTGGCCGACGACCCCGTGCTGCTGGACGCGCTCGGCGCCACCGCCGACCCCGACCTCGCCCTGCTCGGCCTGGCCCGGCTGCTGGAGGCCGCCGACCAGGCCGAACGGCACACCCTGCGCGACACCCTCACCACCTCCAAGCCGCTGCGCGACCGGCTGCTCGGCGTGCTCGGCGTCTCCACCGCGCTCGCCGACCACCTGGCCCGGCACCCGCACGACTGGCACATGCTGGTCACCTTCGAGCTGCGCGACATGCACCCCGGCCCGGAGGACTTCCGCCGCGCGCTCGCCGAGGGCGTCCGGCGCGGCCGGGAGGGCGGCCGCAGCCCGGCGGACGCGCTGCGCGTCGCCTACCGCCGCTGCCTGCTCGCCATCGCCGCCCGCGACCTCACCGGCACCACCGACCTCGCGCAGACCGCCGCCGAACTCGCCGACCTGGCCGGCGCCACCCTGCAGACCGCCCTGGACCTCGCCGCCGAGCAGGACCAGGACGCCGCCCGGGCCTGCCGGCTCGCCGTGATCGGCATGGGCAAGTGCGGCGGCCGCGAACTCAACTACGTCTCCGACGTGGACGTCATCTTCGTCGCCGAGCCGCGCGAGGGCGTGGACGAGCACGAGGCCGTCAAGGCCGCCACCCGGCTCGCCGCCGCCCTCACCCGGCTCTGCGCGGACACCACCGGCGAGGGCACCATCTGGCCGGTGGACGCCAACCTGCGCCCCGAGGGCCGCAACGGCCCGCTGGTGCGCACCCTGGCCAGCCACCTCGCCTACTACCAGCGCTGGGCCAAGACCTGGGAGTTCCAGGCGCTGCTCAAGGCCCGCCCGGTCGCCGGGGACGCCGAACTCGGCGCCGCCTACCTGGAGGCGCTGGCCCCGATGGTCTGGCAGGCCGCCGCCCGGGACAACTTCGTCACCGACGTGCAGCAGATGCGCCGCCGGGTCATCGACTCGATCCCCGCCACCGAACTGGACCGCCAGCTCAAGCTCGGCCCCGGCGGGCTGCGCGACGTCGAGTTCTCCGTCCAACTGCTCCAACTGGTGCACGGCCGCACCGATCCGGCGCTGCGCAGCGGCAACACCCTGGAGGCGCTGGCCGCGCTCTCCCGCGGCGGGTACGTCGGCCGGGCGGACGCCGTCTCGCTGGACACCGCCTACCGCTTCCTGCGCTCCCTGGAGCACCGGATCCAGCTCTACCGGCTGCGCCGCACCCACCTGATGCCCACCGGCGCGGAGGACCTGCGCCGGCTGGCCCGCTCGCTGGCCGCGCTGATCAACGACGACACCCGCTCCGACCCGGTGGCCGCGCTGCAGCGCGAGTGGAAGCGGCACGCGGTGGAGGTCCGGCGGCTGCACGAGAAGCTGTTCTACCGGCCACTGCTCGACGCCGTCGCCGAACTGCCGCCGGGCGCGGCCGGGTTGACCCCGGACGCGGCCCGGGCCCGGCTGGAGGCGCTGGGCTACGCAGACCCGGCCGCCGCGCTGCGCCACCTCAGCGCGCTCGCCTCCGGGGTGAGCCGCAAGGCCGCGATCCAGCGCACCCTGCTGCCGGTGCTGCTCGGCTGGTTCGCCGACTCGGCCGATCCGGACGCCGGGCTGCTCAACTTCCGCCAGGTCTCCGACGCGCTCGGCCGCACCCCCTGGTACCTGCGGCTGCTGCGCGACGAGAGCGCCGCCGCCGAGCAGCTGGCCCGCGTGCTGTCGGCCGGCCGGCTCGCCCCCGACCTGCTGCTCCGCGCCCCCGAGGCGGTCGCCATGCTGGGCGACCCGCAGGGCCTGGCGCCGCGCGGCCGGGCCGCCCTGGAGCAGGAGATACTGGCCGCCGTCGGCCGGGCCGGATCCACCGCCGCAGCCGTCGCCGCCGCCCGCTCGGTGCGCCGCCGGGAGCTGTTCCGCACCGCCGCCGCGGACGTCCTCGGCCGCCTCGGCGAGGACCCGGCCGAGGCGCTGGACACCGCGGGGGAGGCGCTGACCGCGCTGAACGCCGCCACCCTCCAGGGCGCGCTGCGCGCCTGCACGGCCGGCTGGGAGGCCGAGCACGGCGACCTGCCGACCCGGATCGCGGTGATCGCGATGGGCCGGTTCGGCGGCCACGAGCTGGGCTACGGCTCGGACGCCGACGTGCTCTTCGTCCACGAGCCGCTGCTCGGCTCGCTGGAGCAGGACGCCGCCCGGGCCGCCCAGGCGGTCTGCAACGAGCTGCGGACCCTGCTCGGCGCGCCGTCCACCGAGCCGCCGCTGCTGGTCGACGCCGACCTGCGGCCGGAGGGGCGCAGCGGCCCGCTGGTGCGCACCCTCGCCTCGTACGCGGCGTACTACCGGCGCTGGTCGCACGCCTGGGAGAGCCAGGCGCTGCTGCGCGCCGAGCCGGTGGCCGGGGACGAGGAGCTGGGTGCGCGGTTCCGGCAGCTGATCGACCCGCTGCGCTACCCGGGCGTCGGGGTGCCGGAGCGGGACCTGGTGGAGATCCGCCGGATCAAGGCGCGGATCGAGGCCGAGCGGCTGCCGCGCGGCGCCGACCCGACCACGCATACCAAGATCGGCCGCGGCGGGCTGGCCGACGTGGAGTGGACGGTGCAACTGTTCCAGCTCCAGCACGGGCACGAGCTGCCGGCCCTGCGCACCACCCGGACCAGGGCCGCGCTGGCGGCCGCCGCCGGGGCCGGGCTGGTCGGGCGGTCGGACGCGCAGGTGCTGGACGCGGCCTGGGTGCTGGCCTCCCGGGTGCGCTCGGCGGTGATGCTGGTGCGCGGCCGGCCCGGCGACAGCTTCCCCGGGGAGGCCCGGGAGCTGGCCGGGGTGGCCCGCTACCTCGGGTACGGCGCCGGGCACAGCGGCGAGCTGGTGGACGACTACCGGCGGACCACCCGGCGGGCCCGGGCGGTGGTGGAGCGGCTGTTCTACGGCGGCTGAGACCGGCGGCTGAGGCCGGGGGCTGAGACCGGCGTCGAGGCCCGCGGCCGAGGCTCGGGCACGCGAAAGGGGCCCCGGGTGGGGCCCCTTCGGTTCGTCCAGGTCCGGCAGCTCTACCGGCGGGCGCTGCTCACCGCGGGTTCGCTCCACTGCTCGGGGACGGTGATCGGCTCCTCCGCCGTCTCCCGGGCGGGCACCTGGGGCAGTTTGTAGACCCAGGAGCGGTACATCCAGCGGGCGGTGAGGAAGCCCAGGGCGAGGCAGAGCTCACCGCCGACGGCGTCCATCCAGAAGTGGTTGGCGGTCGAGACGATCACCGTCAGGGTGGCCAGCGGGTAGAGCAGGCCGAGCACCCGGACCCACGTCCGGCGGGCCAGGTAGAAGATGGCCAGCCCGCACCACATCGACCAGCCGATGTGCATCGAGGGCATCGCCGCGTACTGGTTGGACACGTGCGCGGCGGGCCCGGAGGCCATCGAGCCCCAGGTGCCGTGGACCTTCACGGTGTCGATGAAGCCGCCGTCGGTCATCAGCCGGGGCGGGGCCAGCGGGAAGAAGTAGAAGCCGATCAGGGCGATCGCGGTGGTGGCGAACAGCACGGTGCGGGCGGCGACGTAGCGGCCGGGGTGGCGGCGGTAGAGCCAGACCAGCACGCCGATGGTCACGATGAAGTGCAGGGTCGCGTAGTAGTAGTTCATCCCGGTGATGAGCCACCCGACGCTGTCGACGGCGTGGTTGATCGAACGCTCGACGGCGATGCCCAGCGACTGCTCCAGGTCCCAGATCCAGCGGGTGTGCTTCTGGGCTATCGAGGCCTGTTCCGGGACGGCGTTGCGGATGATCGAGTAGATCCAGTAGCTGATCCCGATCAGGGCCAGTTCGAACCAGATCTTCGGCCGGGCCGGTGAGCGCCGTTGGTCGCGGATGCGGCCGCGCAGTGCGGCGATACGGGACTGGGTGGCGCGGGCGGCTCCGTCGGGCAGGCGTCCCGAGGAGGCCGGCCGTGCTCCGGAACCGTCACCGAGCGCCGCTTCGGCCCGCTGTGCGCGGCCGTGTTGGATCTTGGTCGGTTCCCCCATGGACGAGAAGTCTGCCAGACGTCCCGTCGCCGTCCGATCATCCCCTGGCAGTGGATTCTTCACCGGCTGTCCCCCTTGAGGGCTAGGGGGAGGCTCCCACCGGGGTAGGGGGTGAGGTCGGGTCTGGTGCTTACCGGTGGGACAGGCATGCGTCCCATTGTTACGCCGACCGCTCCAAGGGCGTAATCGGGGTGGCGGCAACGGTCCTGGCCTGGAGTTTCCCGGAAAGAAACCGTTTCTGCATCTTGCTGAAACATATTGCAGGCCGCTAGCTTCCAGGGAACTCGCTCACCCCTTCCCCTAAGGGAGACCCTCAGTGGCCGATGTCCGGCTCCGCCCCCGGCGGAGCACCCCCCGACGCAGACCCGGCCGTACGGCCGTCCTGCTGGCCGCCGCGCTGACCGCAGCCACCCTCGGCAGCGCCCCCGCGGCCCTCGCCGCCGCCCCGCCGCCCCCGCCCTCGGACGCCGCCCTGGCGGCCACCGCCGGGCGGCACGACCTCAGCCGCGAGCAGTTCTACTTCGTCCTGCCCGACCGCTTCGCCAACGGCGACCCCGCCAACGACACGGGGGGCATCACCGGCGGCCGGCTGGACCACGGCTTCGACCCGGCCGACAAGGGCTTCTACCACGGCGGCGACCTGGCCGGCCTGATCCAGCGGCTCGACTACATCCAGAACCTCGGCACCACCGCGATCTGGATGGCGCCGATCTTCAAGAACAAGCCGGTCCAGGGCAGCGGCGACCAGGCCTCGGCCGGCTACCACGGCTACTGGATCACCGACTTCACCCAGGTCGACCCGCACTTCGGCACCAACGACCAGCTCAAGGACCTGATAGCCAAGGCCCACGCCCGCGGCATCAAGGTCTTCTTCGACGTCATCACCAACCACACCGCCGACGTCATCGACGACGCCGAGCAGCAGCACGGCTACCGCTCCGTCGGCGCCTACCCGACCCTCGACGCCGACGGCAACCCCGTCGACGAGACCGCGATCGCCGACGCGGGCGCGCCCTGGCCGCGGCTCACCAAGGACTCCTTCCCCTACACCCCGGTCTTCCGCAAGCCCGCCGACGCCACGGCCAAGACCCCGTCCTGGCTCAACGACCCCGCGCTCTACCACAACCGCGGTGACTCGACCTTCGTCGGCGAGTCCGCCACCGAGGGCGACTTCAGCGGCCTGGACGACCTGGACACCCAGAACCCCCGGGTGGTGAAGGGCTTCGAGAAGGTCTACCAGCAGTGGGTCAAGGACGCCGGCGTGGACGGCTTCCGGATCGACACCGTCAAGCACGTCAACATGGCGTTCTGGCAGCAGTGGGCGCCCGCGCTCAAGGACTTCGCCGCCAAGCAGGGCAACAAGAAGTTCTTCATGTTCGGCGAGGTCTACTCCGGCGACCCGGCGATCACCTCGCCGTACGTCACCAAGGGCAAGCTCCAGGCCACCCTGGACTTCCCGTTCCAGGGCGCCGCCCGCGGCTACGTCTCCCAGGGCGGCTCGGCGAAGAACCTCGCCGACGTCTACGGCCAGGACTACCGCTACACCACCGCCGACACCGACGCGTACGAGCTGCCGACCTTCCTCGGCAACCACGACATGGGCCGGTTCGGCTCCTTCCTGCTCGCCGACAACCCGGGCGCCGACGAGGCCACCCTGCTGAAGAAGGACCGGCTCGGCACCGAGCTCCAGTTCCTCACCCGCGGCCAGCCCGTCGTCTACTACGGCGACGAACAGGGCTTCACCGGCGCGGGCGGCGACCAGGACGCCCGACAGGACATGTTCGCCTCCAAGACGCCCTCCTACAACAGTGACCGGGTGCTCGGCGGCCCCTCCGGCCCGGCCGACCGGTACGGGCAGGGCGGCGCGCTCTACCAGGACGTCGCCGCGCTGGCCAAGCTGCGCCGCGACAACCCGGCGCTCGCCGACGGCGCCCAGATCGAGCGCTACGCCGCCGACGGCGCGGGCGTGTACGCCTTCTCCCGGATCGACGCCGGGCAGCGGACCGAGTACCTGGTGGCGGTCAACAACGCCGCCGAGGCGAAGACCGTCACCCTGGACACCTTCTCCGCCGGGATGGGCTTCGACCGGATCTACCCGGCAACGGGCGGGAAGGCGACCTCCGGCGCCGACCGCAAGGTCACCGTGACCGTGCCGGCGCTCTCCTCGGTGGTGTTCAAGGCGGGCGCCGGGCTCGCCCCCACCACGGCGGCGCCGCAGCTCTCCGTGCAGCCGCCGGCCGACGGTTCGAGCGGCACCGTCACCGTCGGCGCCACGACCGGCGGCGGCTTCAACCGCGTCACCTTCGCCGCCCAGATCGGCACCGGGCCCTGGCAGACCCTGGGCACCGCCGACACCGGGAAGAACCTGGTCACCCAGGACCTGGGCGCCACCGCCCCCGGCACGGTCGTCCGCTACAAGGCCGTCGTCCAGGACTCCAGCGGCCGACTGCGCTCCGCCACCGCGAGCTTCACCACCGGCGCCCCCGCGCCCAAGCCGGTGCCCACCGCCGCCGCCCGCCCGTACGCCGTCGTGCACTACAACCGGCCGGACGGCGACTACGACGGCTGGAACCTCTACGCCTGGGGCGACCTCGCCGACGGCGAGGCCACCCCGTGGCCCGCCGGGCACGCCTTCACCGGCCGGGACGCGTACGGCGCCTTCGCCTACGTGAAGCTCAAGCCCGGCGCCTCGGACGTCGGGTTCGTCGTCGAGAAGAACGGCGTCAAGGACGTCGACGCCGACCGACACGTCGACGTCGGCGCCACCGGCGAGGTCTGGCTCCGGCAGGGCGACCCGGCCGTGCGCACCGCCGACCCGGGCCCGGCGAACACTCCGCCCGCCAACACCGCCGTCCTCCACTACAACCGGGCCGACGGCGACTACGACGGCTGGGGCCTGCACGACTGGACCGGCGCCGCCACCCCCACCGACTGGGGCAAGCCGCTGATGCCGGTGCGCCGCGACGCCTTCGGCGCCGTCTTCGAGGTGCCGCTGGCCCCCGGCGCGACCAGCCTCAGCTACATCCTGCACAAGGGCAACGACAAGGACCTGCCCACCGACCAGTCCCTGGACCTCGCCGTCGACGGCCGCGAGGTGTGGCTGCTCGGCGGCCGCGAGGGCCACCTGCTGCCGCAGAACGCCGCCGCCTCCGCGCAGGTGGACCTCGGCACCGCCAAGGCCCAGTGGATCGACGCCAGGACCGTCGTCGTCCCGGCGGCCTACGGCGCGGGCGACGCGGCCCTGGCCGGCGGCACCAGCGCCCAGCTGGTGTACGACCCCGAGGGCGGCATCCGCGCCGACAAGGGCGTGCTGACCAAGCCCGGCCGGTGGATCCGGCTCAACGCCGCCCAGGGCGGCCTGACCGCCGCGCAGAAGGCCGCGTTCCCGCACCTGGCGGGCTACCGGGCCTTCACCGTGGACGCCCGGGACACCGCCCGCGTCCCGGCCGCGCTGCGCAGCCAGCTGCTGTTCACCGAACACCTGCCCAGCGGCGCCGTGCTGGCCGCCACCGGCGTGCAGACCCCCGGCGTGCTGGACGACCTCTACGCGCGCCGCACCGGCCGGGTGGACTTCGGCCCGGCCTACTACAACGGCAAGGTGGCGCTGTCGGTGTGGGCGCCGACCGCGCAGGAGGTGTCCGTCCAGGTCTTCGACAGTGCGACCGGCGGCACCCCGAAGACGCTGCCGCTGAAGCTGGACGACGAGACCGGCGTCTGGGAAGTCGTCCGCGACAAGGGCGAGTTGGACGGCAAGTACTACCTGTACCAGGTGAAGGTCTGGGCGCCCTCCGTCCAGCAGGTGGTGGTCAACACCGTCACCGACCCGTACTCGGTCGCGCTGTCCACCGACTCCAGGCGCAGCCTGGTCGCCGACCTCGCCGCCAAGGAGCTCAAGCCCGCGGGCTGGGAGGAGCAGAACGTCCCCGAGCCCGTCCCGCCGGCGCAGCAGCAGATCCAGGAACTGCACGTCCGGGACTTCTCGGTGGAGGACACCACCGTCCCGGCCGCCGAGCGCGGCACCTATCTGGCGTTCACCGAGTCGCAGTCGGCCGGCATGCGGCACCTGCGGGAGCTCGCCCAGGCCGGGGTGACCACCGTCCACCTGCTGCCGACCTTCGACATCGCCACCATCCGGGAGAACCGGGCCGACCAGAAGCTGCCGGCCTGCGACCTCAAGTCCCTGC
This sequence comes from Kitasatospora sp. NPDC059812, assembly GCF_042732075.1. Lineage (NCBI taxonomy): Bacteria > Bacillati > Actinomycetota > Actinomycetes > Kitasatosporales > Streptomycetaceae > Kitasatospora > Kitasatospora sp. NPDC059812. Next base: position 19,545 of record NZ_JBHWIO010000030.1, on the reverse strand, counting down.
CCCCGGACGGTCCGAAGCAGCAGGAGTGCGTGGCGGCCGTCGCGGCCGACGACGCGTACAACTGGGGCTACGACCCGCTGCACTACACCGTGCCGGAGGGGTCGTACGCCACGGAGCCGAACGGGACGGCGCGCACCGTCGAATTCCGGCGGATGGTGCAGGCGATGCACGAGGCCGGGCTGCGGGTGGTGCTGGACGTGGTCTACAACCACACCGCCGCCAGCGGCCAGGCCGAGCACTCGGTGCTGGACAGGGTCGTCCCCGGCTACTACCAGCGGTTGGACGACAACGGCAAGGTCACCGCGGACAGTTGCTGCGCCGACACCGCGCCCGAGCACGCCATGATGAACCGGCTCGTGGTCGACTCGGTGACCACCTGGGCCCGCGAGTACAAGGTCGACGGCTTCCGCTTCGACCTGATGGGCCTGGACCCGAAGTCCACCATGCTGGACGTGCAGGCCGCGCTGCGGAAGATGACGCCCGCCTCGGACGGCATCGACGGGAAGAACGTCTTCCTCTACGGCGAGGGCTGGAACTTCGGCGTCGTCGCGAACAACGCCCGGTTCGAACAGGCCACCCAGCTCAACCTGGCCGGCACCGGCATCGCCACCTTCGACGACCGGCTCCGCGACGCCGCCCGCGGCGGCAACTTCATGCTGAACTCCGCCCCGCAGCAGGGCTTCGCCTCGGGCCTGTACACCGACCCCAACGGCTCGCCCGCCAACGGCACCCCGCAGGAGCAGAAGGACCGGCTGCTGCACCAGATGGACCAGCTGAAGGTCGGACTGGCCGGCAACCTGGCCGGCTACTCCTTCACCGACAGCTCGGGCCGGGCCGTCACCGGCGCGCAGGTCGACTACAACGGCGCCCCGACCGGGTACGCGGCCACGCCGGGCGAGGCGGTGGAGTACGTGGACGCCCACGACAACACCGACCTGTTCGACGCGCTCGCGTACAAGCTGCCGACCGGCACCGCGCCCGCCGACCGGGCCCGGATGCAGGCGCTCGGGCTCTCGCTCACCGCGCTCACCCAGGGCGCGGGCTTCGCCCAGGCCGGCAGCGACCTGCTGCGCTCCAAGTCGCTGGACGCCAACTCCTACGACTCGGGCGACTGGTTCAACGCCATCCACTGGGACGCGACGCAGGGCAACGGCTGGGGCCGGGGCCTGCCGCCGGCGGCCGACAACAAGGAGATGTGGCCGACCGCGCAGTCCCTGCTGGCGAACCCGCGGCTGACCGTGGGGGCGGCCGAGATCCGCGCGACCTCCGCGCAGTACCAGGAGTTCCTGCGGATCAAGCAGTCCTCGCCGCTGTTCTCGCTGCCCACCCTGGCCGCCGTCCAGCAGCGGCTGTCCTACCCGCTCTCCGGCACGCCCGGTGAGACGCCCGGGGTGATCACCCTGCACCTGGACGGCACCGGGCTGAAGGGCGCCGAGAAGGGCGTCACCGTGGTGTTCAACGCCACGCCCACCGCGCAGGCGCAGACCGTGGCGGCCCTGAAGGGGACGGGCCAGGCCCTGCACCCGGTCCAGGCGGGCGGCGCGGACGCGGTGGTGAAGCAGTCCGGCTTCGATGCCGCGACCGGCACCTTCACCGTGCCGGGCCGCACTGTGGCGGTGTTCGTCCAGGGCTGATCGACGAACTCCGGAACCCCCGGGGGGGGGGGCGGGGGGGGCCGCGGGGGGCGGGGCGGGGGGGCGGTGGCGGGGGGGGGGCGGGGGCGGCGGGGCGGCGGCGGGCGGGCGGGGGGGGGGGGGGCGCGGCGGC
>NZ_JBHWIO010000030.1:0-17769 GCF_042732075.1 Kitasatospora sp. NPDC059812 | reverse complement strand
CTCGGGCGGGTTTGGACCTCGGGTTGCGCCACGCAACCCCTACCCCCGGCCCCCCCACCCGCGGTTGGGGGGGGCCGGGACCCGTTTCGTTTTGGCCGCCCGGTGGCCGGAAAGCACCGATGGCACGGCCGGAAGCGTGATGTGCCGCCCCCGCCCGGTGCCGTCGGCCACCGGGCGGTGCGGGCGGGGGCCCTGAGCGCTGGTCAGTGACTTCCGGAAGTGATCGAACATTCCCCGGATCATGAAAACCGTGTTCATGAGTTCTCAAAGGGGTAACGCAACTGATGAACAGTCATGCATACGGTTTCGGTAATGAATCGGCCATTCCGTGGCATGCATCTGTCATTGACGGCTCGTTTGCTGCCACGATTCCTGCGGCTGCAGACGAGGGGGCCCCACCCCCCGGTGCAGCCGACCAGATCAGGTGCAGCGCGTCCCAAACCTGCCACGACTTGTGAGCACCGCAACCGCACCCCCGTCGCACACCCCGGGCGGGGGCCCCCACTGCGCCGCAACCCTGCGGCCCAGGTTTCTCTCCACCGGTGCGAACCCGCGCCGGTCGGAAAAGGAGTCCGCATGTCCCGTTACGCTCACGCCCGGAAGGCAGCGGTTGTCATGGCCGCCACCACCGCGCTGCTGGTGACCGGCATACCGGTCATCGCGCAGGCCGCGACGCCCGACGCCCCGTCCGCCGTCGCCGCCCAGCAGTCGACCCGGGCCGCGCTGATCGCCTCCGCGAACCAGCAGTCCGCGTCCTTCGCCCAGGCCCTGGGCCTGAGCAGCCAGGAGAAGCTGGTCACCAAGGACGTCGTCCAGGACGTCAACGGCGGCCGCCACCTGCGCTACGAGCGCACCTACGCCGGACTCCCGGTGCTCGGCGGCGACCTGATCGTCCACCAGGACGCCGCGGGCGCCACCAAGAGCGTGACCAAGGCCAGCGAGGCCAACCTCGGCGGCGTCGACACCACGCCGGCCCAGGCCGCGCCGAAGGCCCAGGCCGCCGCGCTCGCCGCCGAGCAGGGCGCCGCCGTCGACACCGCGCCGCGCCTGGTCGTCTGGGCCGCCGACGGCACCCCGAAGCTCGCCTGGGAGACCGTCGTCTCCGGCCGCGAGTCCGACGGCACCCCGAGCAAGCTGCACGTGGTCACCGACGCCAAGACCGGTGACGTGCTCAGCAAGGCCGACGGCATCAAGCGCGGCACCGGCAACGGCGTGTTCGTCGGCAACGTGCCGCTGACCACCACCCAGAGCGGCTCGACGTACTCGCTGAAGGACGCCACCCGCGGCGGCCAGTACACCACCGACATGAAGAACGGCACCTCCGGCAACGGCACGCTGTTCAGCAAGTCGAGCGACACCTGGGGCAACGGCCAGGCCAGCAACCGCGAGTCCGCCGCCGTCGACGCCCAGTACGGTGCCGCCGTCACCTGGGACTTCTACAAGAACTCCTTCGGCCGCACGGGCATCAAGAACGACGGCGTCGGCGCGATGAGCCGGGTCCACTACGACACCGGCTACGTCAACGCGTTCTGGGACGACAGCTGCTTCTGCATGACGTACGGCGACGGCTCGGGCGACACCCACCCGCTGACCGAACTCGACGTCTCCGGCCACGAGATGAGCCACGGCGTCACCTCCGCCACCGCCAACCTGAACTACTCGGGCGAGTCCGGCGGCCTCAACGAGGCGACCTCCGACATCATGGGCACCGGCGTCGAGTTCTACGCCAACCTGCCCGCCAACCCGCCGAACTACCTCATCGGCGAGCTGATCGACATCAACGGCAACGGCACGCCGCTGCGCTACATGGACAAGCCCTCCAAGGACGGCACCTCGGCCGACTCCTGGTACTCGGGCGTCGGCAACCTGGACGTGCACTACTCGTCCGGTGTCGCCAACCACTTCTTCTACCTGCTGTCCGAGGGCAGCGGCGCGAAGACCATCAACGGCTTCAACTACAACAGCCCGACGGTCAACAACATCACCGTCACCGGCATCGGCCGCGACAAGGCGCTGCAGGTCTGGTACAAGGCGCTGACCGCGTACATGACCTCCACCACCAACTACGCCGCCGCCCGCACCGCGACCCTGAACGCGGCCACCGACCTGTACGGCGCGAACAGCGCCGAGTACAACGCGGTCGCCACCGCCTGGGCCGCCGTCAGCGTCGGCTCGCTGCCCAACCCGGGCGGCATCACCGTCACCAGCCCGGGCAACCAGTCCACGGCGGTCGGCGGTGCGGTGAACCTCCAGATCAACGCTTCCGGTGGTACCGCGCCGCTGTCGTACAGCGCCACGGGCCTGCCGGCCGGGCTGGCGATCAACGCCTCGACCGGCGCGATCACCGGTACCGCCACCACGGCGGGCTCGTCGAACGTGACGGTGACGGTGAAGGACTCGGCGGGCAAGTCCGGTACGGCGAGCTTCACGTGGACGGTGACCGGTGGCGGTGGCGGTACCTGCACGCCGGCGCAGCTGCTGGGCAACGCGGGCTTCGAGACGGGCTCGGCGGCGCCGTGGACGACCAGCTCCGGTGTGGTGGACAACAGCTCCTCGCAGGCGGCGCACGGTGGTTCGTGGAAGGCGTGGCTGAACGGCTACGGTTCCTCGCACACCGACACGCTGGCGCAGACGGTGACGATCCCGGCGGGCTGCAAGGCGACGCTGAGCTTCTGGCTGCACATCGACACCGCTGAGTCGGGCAGCACCGCGTACGACAAGCTGGCCGTGTCGGTGAACGGGACCACGCTGAAGACGTACTCCAACGTGGACGCCGCGGCGGGCTACCAGCAGCGGACCTTCGACCTCTCGTCCTACGCGGGCCAGACGGTCACCCTGAAGTTCACCGGCACCGAGGACGCCTCGCTGCAGACGAGCTTCGTGATCGACGACACCTCCATCCAGACCGGCTGAGTCCGGACCGGACCCCCGCGGGCCCGGTGAACCAGGACAGGTGAGGGGCCCGGCGGCTACGGCTGCCGGGCCCTTGTCGTGCGTCCGGGCCCAGGTGGTGCAGAAACGTTCCTCCCAGGCCCTTGACGCTCCCTCCCGGCGGCCCTAGGTTCAGCGCTGCAAGTTTCCGGCAAGTTACAGAAACTTCCTGCATAGCTCTTCCTGCACAGCTCATCCCCGGCTGCCCCCACCCCAGCCACCCCCAGGAGACGACGTGGTCACCACCGCCCCCACCCGCCGGACCGCCCGCGCGGCCGGCGCCCTCGCCGCCTCGGCGGCCCTGGCGCTCTCGCTCGCCACCTCCCTCGGCGCCCCCGCCGCCCAGGCCGCCCCACCCGCCAACAACGGCAAGGACGTCACCGCCACCCTCTTCGAGTGGCGCTTCGACTCCGTCGCCCAGGCCTGCACCTCGACGCTCGGCCCGAAGGGCTACGGCTTCGTCGAGGTCTCGCCGCCCCAGGAGCACATCCAGGGTCCGCAGTGGTGGACCTCCTACCAGCCCGTCAGCTACCGGATCGCCGGGCGGCTCGGCGACCGGACGTCCTTCAAGAACATGGTCGACACCTGCCACGCCGCCGGGGTCAAGGTCATCGCCGACGCCGTCGTCAACCACATGACGGCCGGCTCCGGCACCGGCACCGGCGGCACCGCGTACACCAAGTACACCTACCCCGGCACCTACCAGGACCAGGACTTCCACTCCTGCCGCCAGCCGATCACCAACTACCAGGACCGCTCCAACGTGCAGAACTGCGAGCTGGTCAACCTCGCGGACCTCGACACCGGCAGCGCGTACGTCCAGCAGACCATCGCCCGCTACCTGGACGACCTGGGCTCCCTCGGCGTCGACGGCTACCGGATCGACGCCGCCAAGCACATCGCCGCCGGCGACCTCGCCGCGATCAAGGCGAAGACGGCCAACCCCAAGGCCTACTGGGTGCAGGAGGTCATCTACGGCGCCGGCGAACCGGTCCAGCCCAGCGAGTACACCGGCACCGGCGACGTCGACGAGTTCCGCGTCGGCACCGACCTCAAGCGGATGTTCACCAGCGACAAGCTCGCCAACCTGTCCGGCTGGGGCGCCTCCTGGGGGTACCTGCCGAGCGGGCAGGCGCGCTCCTTCATCGACAACTGGGACACCGAGCGCAACGGCTCCACCCTCAACTACACCTACGGCAACACCTACACGCTGGCCAACGTCTTCCTGCTCGCCTCGCCGTACGGCGCGCCCAACGTCTACTCCGGCTACGCCTTCACCAACAACGACGACGGCCCGCCCAACGGCGGCACCGTCAACGCCTGCTACCAGGACGGCTGGAACTGCACCCACGCCTGGCGGCAGATCGCCAACATGGTCGGCTTCCGCAACGCCGTCGCGGGCACCGGCGTGACCAACTGGTGGTCCAACGGCAACAACGCGATCGCCTTCGGCCGCGGCAACAAGGGCTACGTCGCGCTCAACCACGAGAGCGGCCCGATCACCCGGACCTTCCAGACCGGGCTCGCGGCCGGCACCTACTGCGACATCCAGCACGGCGACCCGCAGCCGGGCGGCGGCTGCACCGGCCCGACCTACCAGGTGGGCGCCAACGGGCAGTTCACCGCGACGGTCGGCGCGGGCGACGCGATCGCGCTGTACGTCCCGGGCGGGGCGGCCAGCACCTCCGGCGCCTCGTTCAACGTCAACGCGACCACCGTCAACGGCCAGAACGTCTACGTGGTCGGCGACGTCGCCGCGCTCGGCGGCTGGGACCCGGCCAAGGCGCTGCCGCTCTCCTCGGCCGGCTACCCGGTCTGGTCGCTGTCGCTCGCGCTGCCGGCCGGCACGGCCTTCCAGTACAAGTACGTCCGCAAGGACGTGAGCGGCGCGGTGACCTGGGAGTCCGGGGCCAACCGGACGGCGACCGCGCCGGCCTCGGGCCTGGTCACCCTGAACGACACCTGGCGGCCGTAGGCCCTGTCCGGCCACCCTCGGGCCGCCCCTGGACCCCCGTCAGCCTGGCCTGACGGGGGTCCCTCGTGCGGGTGGCCGTGCCGGTTCAAACCTCGGCCGGCGAGGCGGCGCTGACACGATCGCGGGATGAGAACCACCCCCCTCGTCCTCTCCGCTACCGCTACTCGCACGACGAGTGATCACCACGGGAACTAACTCCCGGCCCTGGACGTGGGGTTGGGTTAGGGTGGGGACATGGTTGCAAACTGCAAGGAAGAAGTGGCCGTGAACGAACCGGAGTTCGTCAGCGCTCCCGCCCTGATTCTTCAGTCCCTCGCCGCCGACCCCGACCGGCGGGCCATCACCACCGCCGACGGCATCGAACTCACCGCGGGTGACTTCGCCGCCGCCACCTACCGCCTCGCCCACGAGCTCATCGCCCGGGGCGTGGTGCGCGGCGACACCGTGACCCTGCTCGCGGGCAACACCGCCGAGGCGCTGAGCGGCCGTTACGCGGCAGGCCTCGCGGGTGCGCGGGTGGTGAACCTCTACGACGGCATGAGCGCCTCGACCCTGGCCGAGATCGCGACGAGCGTCGACACCGCCGTCCTGCTCGTCGACGCCGAACGGTACCCGGCGGCCGCCGAGTTGCTGCCCCTGATCGACGTGCCGACCGTCCTTTGTCTCGGCCCCGGACCGGCGGCCATCGGCGAGGACGTGATCGCCGCCGCCGCCCACCGGCCCGCCGAGCCGCCGGCCGTCCGGGTCGGCCCGGACGACGACTGGGGCATCCGGCACACCGGCGGGACCACCGGAATCCCGAAGGGCATCCGCAGCCTGCACGGCGCCTACCGGAAGGTCTTCGACACCCCCGGCCGCATGGAGAGCGACACACCCCGCTTCCTCGCCGCCACCTCGCTCGCCCACCTCGCCGGGCTCTTCTCCGACCTGACGCTCCACCACGGCGGCACGGTGGTCCTCCAGCGGTCCTTCGACCCCGGCGAGGTCCTGGCCGCGATCGAGCGCGAGCGCATCACCGACCTGTGGGTGCTGCCGCCGCTGCTCTACCAGCTGCTCGACCACCCGGCGATCGGCCGCACCGACCTGTCCAGCCTGCGCCGGGTCTCGTACGGCGGCTGCGCGGCCTCGCCCACCCGGGTGCGCGAGGCGCTCAAGGTGTTCGGGCCGGTCCTGTGGAGCGGCTACGGGCAGTCGGAGGCGCAGAACATCTGCATGCTCGCCCCGCACGAGCACGACCGGGTCGGGCACGGCGGCCAGATCGCGGTCGGCCGACCCCTCCCGGGCATCGAGGTGGCGATCCGGTCCGCCGACGGCACCGAGCTGCCGACGGGGGAGCAGGGCGAGATCCACGTCCGCTCGGACACCGTCATGGCCGGGTACTGGAAGCGGCCCGACCTGACCGCCGAGGTGCTGCGCGACGGCTGGCTGAACACCGGCGACATCGGCTACTTCGACGCGGACGGCTACCTCTACCTGGCCGACCGGCTCAAGGACAAGATCATCGTGGTCGGCGGGCACGTCTACCCGTCCGAGGTCGAGGACCTGCTGCTCACCCACCCGGCGATCGCGCAGTGCGCGGTCTTCGGGGTGCGCGACGCGCAGGAGGCGGAGCACGTCCACGTCGCCGTCGTCGCCGCGTCGGGGCAGCGGCCGGACCTGGAGGAGGTCCGCGCGTTCGTCACGGCCCACAAGGGGCGGATCTACGCGCCGGAGGCCCTGCACGTCGTGGACGAGATCCCGCTGACGTCGGTGGGCAAGCCGGACAAGAAGCGGCTGCGCGAGTCCGTGGCGGGCTGACGGCGGGGGCCGACGGCGGGCTCTAACCTCGCCCGACGTACGGCATGGCGGTCGCCATCACGGTGGCGAACTGCACGTTGGCCTCCAGCGGCAGTTCGGCCATGTGCCGGACGGTGCGGGCCACGTCGGCCACGTCCATGGTCGGCTCGACCGCGAGCCGCCCGTCCGCCTGCCGCACCCCGGTGCTCATCGCGGCGGTCATGTCGGTCGCCGCGTTGCCGATGTCGATCTGCCCGCAGGCGATCCGGTACGGGCGGCCGTCCAGCGACAGCGACTTGGTCAGCCCGGTGACGGCGTGCTTGGTCGCGGTGTAGGCGATCGAGTGCGGGCGCGGGACGTGCGCCGAGATCGAGCCGTTGTTGACGATCCGGCCGCCCTGCGGGTCCTGCGCCTTCATCTGCCGGAACGCGGCCCGGGCGCAGAGGAACGCCCCGGTCAGGTTGAGGTCGACCACCGCCCGCCAGGCCTCGACCTCCAGATCCTCCACCGGCACGGCCGCGCCGAAGGTGCCGGCGTTGTTGAACAGCAGGTCCACCCGGCCGAAGCGCTCGACGGCTGCGGCGAACAGCGCGTCCACCGCCGCCGGGTCGGTGACGTCGGTCGGCACCACCGCGGTCGGCGTGCCGCCCAGGCGGGCGGTCTCCCGCAGCGGCTCGGCCCGCCGGCCGGCCAGCACCAGCCGCCAGCCGGCCGCGGCCAGTTCGACCGCCACGGCCCGGCCCACTCCGCTCCCGGCTCCGGTGACGACGGCGATCTGCTGGGGCATGGCGTTCTCCTGGGTCTGCTCGGGTCGGTTCGGCTTCGGCTTCGGCTGGGCGCGGGTCGGTTGGGGCGTGAGCCGATCGTTGCGGATACGGGGGCCGCCGTCACTGGTCGAAGGCCCCAAAATTCGCACCCCCGGACAGGCCGCGGACCGTGCTCCCCGCCGTCCGGCCCCCGTCGTTCGGGGGGAGTGGTGAAGGCCTTTACCTGATCGCGAACAAACATTGGATTTCCGGTGGCCACCGCGCAACCGGGCCACCCCGGTCCACGTCATAAGATCGCAGGAAGGCGCGCCACCGCGAGGGAGGACGCGCCGCCACCCCGGGGACCGCACCAGCGCCGCGCCCCCGGTCTGTCCGGCCCCACCGGGGGGCCACAGCCCGGTCAGACGGACCGGGCGTGTCATCGGTCGGAGAGTCCTCACCGTGCTTAGGCAGTCGTCCCGTTCCCGTGCCGTCCTGACCGGCGCCGCCGTGCTCGCCCTGGCCGCCTCGCTCGCGGCCTGCGGGAGTTCCGGCGGCGGGAAGGGGGACGGCGGCAAGGCGGCTGGCACCCCGGGTGCGACCGGTACCGCTGCCACGGGCGGCTCGCCCGGCGCGGGTGGCGGCGGTACGCCCGCGCCCACCACCGCGGAGCCCGCGGCCGCCACCGGGAAGGTGCTGATGCCCACCGGTCCGGCCGCAAACCTGAGCAAGGCCCGGGACACGTCCGCCGGTCCGATCATGATGACCACGGTGACCGGCGCGAAGTCCGGCGTCTCCGGCAAGGTCTGGGTCTGGCTGCCGCCCGAGTACAACGACCCCAAGTTCGCCAAGACCGGCTTCCCGGTGCTCACCCTCTTCGCGGGCGGCCAGAGCAACGGCTACAACACCTGGACCGACAACCAGCTGCCGATCCAGGAGGAGAACGAGCAGCTGGTCAAGGCGGGCAAGTCCCACCCGTTCATCATGATCATGCCGGTGCAGAACTTCAACAGCGACGAGCACAACGCGCTGGACTGCTCCGACATCCCGGGCCAGCCCAAGATGGGCACCTGGATGTCCCAGGACCTCCCGGACTTCGTCCGCGCCAACTTCCGCACCGTGAAGGGCCGCGACGGCTGGGGCGTGATGGGCGCCTCCACCGGCGGCTTCTGCAGCGCCAAGCTCGCCCTCCAGCACCCGGACGTCTACAAGGCCGCCGTCCCGATCGACGGCTACTACGTTCCCGACTCGGGGCTGTGGAAGGGCCACGACGCCGAGCGGCAGGCCAACAACCCCGACGTGCTGGTCGCCCAGGGCAAGGCCGACGTGAAGATGCTGGTCACCGCGGGCGGCGCCAACCCGTACGAGACCAAGCTGGTCAAGGGCTGGGTCGCCAAGGCGGCCCCGCCGGTGTCGCTGGAGTACTACGAGCAGCCCGGCGGCAAGCACCTGACCTCGGACTTCAAGAAGATGATCCCGGACACGCTGCAGTGGCTCACCAAGAACCTGGCGGGCCCGGAGGCCGACTGATCCCAGCGGCGCGACGACCCGTACGGCCGTCTGTACAGCGACCCGCACGACGACCCGCACGCCGTGGGGGGGGGGGGGCCCCCGCGGCGCCCCCCCCCGCGTCCCGGGGCGGGCACGGTCGCTCATCCGCGGTCTCAGCCGATGGTGGAGCCGGTGATGGGCTCGGAGAGTTCGACGGTCTTGCCGTTCAGGCCGGCCTTGACGAACTGCCAGGTGAGGCCGTTGATGACGCCCTGGCCGAGCGGGGCCAGCTGGGCGAAGGCGGGCTGGCTGAGGTCGAGGTGGCTGGCGTCGCAGGACGGGCACTTGTCCCGGACGGGGACGGTGACGGTCTTGCCCTGGTAGCTGACCTTGACCGAAATGCCCTGACACAGGGGGTCGTTGTTGGGGTTGGCGCTGGTCCACCAGGTGTGGGAGACCGCGACGAGCATCTGGTTGGAGGCGTTGATCTGGGTGCCGCAGGCGCCGTAGCCGGCGTCGTTGTAGTAGGTGGCCTTGCCGGCCATGGGCGTGTTGATCGGTATCGCCGCGCTGGCGGTGCCGGCGGTGAGGGCGATGAGGGCGGCGGCCGCGAGCGGGGCGCCCGCGAGGATCCTGAGGTTCTTGCTGATGGCGCGCATGGTTCCCTCCGGTTCTTTAGCCATGGACATGACAGGCAGAAGTCGCCGAAGCCGCAGGGGGATTCAGCGAGACCGCCCGATGCCCGTCCGAGTGAAGAGAACGTATGCGCCCGACGGCGGTGTGGTCCAGACCGCCGCCATGTTGACATGAAAACAAGTCAGGAATCTTTACCAATACGGCCGAAGGGGCGAAGATACGTGACCGCACGGCGCCGCAGGGTGTTGACAGGCCACCACGCCCACCCCCGGAGGCCTCGCCCCATGCGCACCGCACTCGCCGCACTGCTCCTCGGCGCCGCCCTGATCCCGGCCGCCGCCGCACCCGCCAACGCCGCGCCCGTGCCCGTGCCCCGCGCGGTGAACCAGGGCTACAGCATCCCCGTCGGCGCCGTCACCGACCTCGGCGCACTGCCGGTGCTCGGCAGCCTCGGGCTGGACTTCGCCCGCCTGCTCGGGCAGTAGGGATGCGGACCCTTCAAATCCGGCCCCCTCACACCCGGACGCTGAACAGGCCGCCGGAGAGCGGCTGTTGGTCGGACCGGGCGGACGTGATGTAGAGCGTCCGCCCGTCCGGCCCGCCGAAGGCGCAACTGGTGACGCGCGGCACCGGCAGCTCGACCGACGCCAGCACCTCACCCTCCGGCGAGAGGCACCGGACCGCCCAGCCGTCCCAGAACGCCACCCACAGGTTGCCGTCGGCGTCGAGCGTCATGCCGTCCGGGTAACCCGGCAGGTGGGAGACGTCGAGCGTGCGGATCCGCTCGCCGAGGGGGCCGTGCTCGGGGTAGGGGTAGAGGGCGATGCGGCGCGTCGTGGTGTCGATGTGCCAGAGCCGGTCGGGCTCCGGCCAGGCGAGGCCGTTGGGGATGTCGAGCCCGCCGAGGATCGCCCGGATGCCGCCGTCGCGCTCCAGCCGGTACAGCGATCCTGGCTCGCGCGGCTCCCCCCGCCCCATCGAACCGGCGACCGGCCGGCCGTACGGGTCGGTCTTGCCGTCGTTCATCCGGCGGTCCTGGCGGTCGGCTTCGACGGCGGCGACCAGCGTGGTGCGGCCGGTGGCCGGGTCGAGCCGTTCGAAGCCGCGCTCGGTGGCGAGCATCAGTCCGCCGTCGCCGTACGGCATCAAGGTGCCGGGGGTGACGTCGAGTTCGACCGAGCTAATCGCGCCCGAGGCCGGGTCCAGGGTGAGCACCCGCCGGTCGGGGATGCCGATCCAGCGCAGCAGTTGCGCGGACTGGTCCCACAGCGGGCCCTCGCCCAGCTCCAGGTACGGTGTGTCGGCGACCGGTTCGGCACGCACAGCGGGGCCCTCCTCGAACAAGGTGTCAGCGCAGCAGGGCTTCGGGCAGCATCGCGGTCATTCCGCCGTCCACGGCGAGGCAGGCACCACTGATGAACGAGGATTCCTCACCCGCCAGGAAGCCGACCACCCGCGCGACCTCGGCCGCACTGCCGAACCGCCCCAGTGGGGACGACCGTAGCATCGCGGCGCTCGGCTGCGGATCCGTCCACCAACTGATCGGCACGGCCCCCCTTCCACGGCATCGGCGTCGGCGTCGACCGCAAGTCCCCGGTGTCCTGGCCGGTGTACGAGCGCCACCGCTCCCTCCGCTGCACCGGCGGCCTGCACTCCGTCACCTACCTGCCCGGTGGCCCTGGCGTGTTGGTGGCCCCGGCGTGTTGGTGGCCCTGGTGGATCTTCCCCGGAAGGCCCGCCGGGATCGCCCCCACCCGGGTTAGGCTCGATCCGCGCGGCGGCCGTCCGCGCACCGACCGAGGGGGAGCGTGTGATCGGGGACCTGCTGCCGGACGCCGTCGTGACCGAGGTGTCCTACGACGACCCGCCGGAGGCCCGGCTGGAACCGGCCGAGGAGGCCGCCGTCGTCCAGGCGGTGGCCAAGCGCCGCCGGGAGTTCACCACCGTCCGCCACTGCGCCCGCACCGCCCTCACCCGCCTCGGCATCCCCTACCGCCCGCTGGTCCCCGGCCTGCGCGGCGCCCCGAGCTGGCCCGACGGCGTCGTCGGCAGCCTCACCCACTGCGAGGGCTTCCGAGCGGCGGCCGTCGCCCGCTCCGGCGACCTCGCCTCGGTCGGCATCGACGCCGAGCCCGCCCTGCCGCTCCCGGACGACGTCCTGGACGTCATCGCGCTGCCCGAGGAGGGGAAGCGGATCGTCGACCTGCTCGCCGAGCACCCCGGTACCCCGTGGGACCGCATCCTGTTCAGCGCCAAGGAGTCCGTGTACAAGGCGTGGTTCCCGCTCACCGAGCAGTTCCTGGACTTCAGCGAGGCCGACCTGGTCCTCTCCCCCGACGGCTCCTTCACCGCCCGCCTGCTGGTCCCCGGCCCGAACGTCAACGGCCGCCGCATCGAGGGCTTCGAGGGCCGCTGGGCCGTCGGTGACGGGCTGCTCGCCACCGCCATCGCGGTCGCCCGGTAGTCCGGCGCACCGACGACCGCACTCGGCATATCCTCGACCCCGTGACCGTGACCTATGTGATAGCTGGCACCCGGATCCACACGCTGGACGACTTCTGGGACGTGGTCGGTGAGACCATCGGCAGCGACGGCTACTTCGGCCGGAACCTCGACGCCTTCGCCGACTGCCTGCGCGGCGGCTACGGCACCCCCGAGGACGGCGACTACCTGATCGAGTGGCGCGACCACGCGGTCTCCCGGCGCAACCTCGGCTACCCGGAGACGGTCCGCCAGCTGGAACTGCGACTGGCCCACTGCCACCCCGCCAACCGCGAGCACGTCCGCGCCGACCTCGCCGCCGCCCGGGCCGGCAAGGGGCCGACGGTGTTCGACTGGCTGGTCCGGATCATCGAGGAGGAGCACCCGGGAGGCCTCCGACTGGCCTAACGCCGCAACGCGGCTCCCCCGCACCTCACCGCAGCACGTCCGACAGCCGGACGAAGCGCCGCCCCGCCGCCAGCAGCCCCGGCACCGCCGCCACCACCCCGGGGGCGGTGCCGCCGCCCGGGTGGTTCATGTGGCAGATCACGATCGCCCCCGGCGGGGCCGCCGCGAGCTCCTGCCGCACCTCGGCGGCGCTGAGCGTCGCCCCGCCGTCGCCGTTCACCGTGAAGCCCGCGGCGCGTTCCCCCAGGTCGGCGACCACCCGGGCGGCGACGTCGTCGTAGTGCGCGGTGCCGGAGCGGAAGAACCGCACCGGGTGGCCGAGCAGCCCGGCGAGCTTGTGCGCGTTGCCCGCGACCTCGTCGTACACCTCGCCGACGCCACCGGTGCCGGCGATGCCGTAGGCGGAGCGGCCGGTGACCGAGAGCGGGCGGTGGACGGTGCCGTGGTTGCCGATCTCGAAGAGCGGATCGGCGGCAAGCTGCTTGAACACGTCCGGGTTGGCGTCGATCCAGCGGGCGCTCAGGAAGAGCGTGGCGGGGACGGAACGTTTCCGCAGGAAGTCGATCAGGTCGGCGTCGTACCCGTTCCCGCCGGGGCCGCCGCAGGCGTCGAAGGTGAGCGCCGTCGCACTCTCACCGGCGGGCAGCTTGGTGGTCACCCCGGTGACCTCCATCCCCCACTCCTTCGGCGCGGTGCCGCCGTACCGGGCGACCAGCTCGGCCCGGGTCGGCTCCCGGCTCGCGGTCGCAGCGGTCGCAGCGGTCGGGGCGGGCGGGGCCGTCGTCGGGGGCTCCGACGGCGTCGCCTCCGATATCGCCGAGGCCCCGGAGGCCCCGGAGACCTCTGCGGCCGAAGCGGAGGCCTCCGGGGCCTCCGGGGCCGCCGCCCCGCCGCCCGCCGAGGACCCGCACCCCGCCAGCGTGCTCCCGGCCACCGCCGCCAGCAGCGCCCGCCGACTCAGTGCCACACCCGTCTCCTCCGCGATGACCCGATCCGCTCGTTATGAATATGAACGGACTAATCGTCATCGCCCGCAACTCGCCGACCCGGCCGACGCCGACCCCCTTCACCGACCCGCCCCCGCCCGTGGGCCCCGGCTCACCCCTGATTCACCACCACGGGTAAGGAGCCGAACGGACCCGCCCGCCCCGACCCGGAGGACCCGATGCCCGCCGACCACGACACCCCACGCCCCGCCCGCCGCGACCTCCTCCGCACCGGCCTCACCACCGGAGCCGCCGCCGCCCTCGGCCTCACCGCGACCACCCCCGCCGCCGCCTCCGCACCCGGCGCCCCCGCCACCCCGGGCACCCCGGGCACCCCCAGCGCCCCCGGCACCGAACGGACCCTCACCCTCACCGGCCACCTCCCCACCGGCGCCCCCGACTTCGTCTACCTCCCCGTCGAAGTCCCCGCCGGCGTCCGCGAGATCGCCGTCAGCTACGGCTACGACAAGCCCCCGGTCCCGGCCGGCACCCCCGGCAACTCCTGCGACATCGGCATCTTCGACGAACGCGGCACCGACCTCGGCGGCCCCGGCTTCCGCGGCTGGTCCGGCGGTTTCCGCACCGAGTTCAGCCTCGCCCGCGACGCCGCGACCCCCGGCTACCTCCCCGGCCCGATCAACCCGGGCACCTGGCACCTCGTCCTCGGCCCCTACCAGATCGCGCCGCAGGGGCTGGACTACCACGTGCAGGTCACCCTCCGGTTCGGCGCCCCCGGGCCGGCGTTCGCCCCGCACTACCCGTCCGAGCGGGCCCGCGGCCGCGGCCGCGCCTGGTACCGGGGCGACTGCCACCTGCACACCGTGCACTCCGACGGCCGGCGCCTCCCGGAGGAGGTGGCCGCCGGCGCCCGCGCGGCCGGCCTGGACTTCATCGTCTCCACCGACCACAACACCAGCTCCTCGCACGCGGTCTGGGGCCCGCTGGCCGGCCCCGACCTGCTGATCATCCCGGGCGAGGAGATCACCACCCGCAACGGCCACTGGCTGGCCCTCGGCCTCGAAGCGGGCCAGTTCGTCGACTGGCGCTACCGCTCCCGCGACGAGGAGTACCCGCGCTTCGTCCGTCAGGTCCACCGCTCCGGCGGCCTGGTGGTGCCCGCGCACCCGTACTGCCCGTACGTCGCCTGCCAGTGGAAGTTCGGCTACGAGCAGGCCGACGGCGTCGAGGTGTGGAACGGGCCCTGGACGTACGACGACGAGTCCGCGGTCGACACCTGGGACGGCCGGCTCGCCGTCGCCCTGCGCGAGGGCCGTTCCTGGCTGCCCGCCCTGGGCAACAGCGACGCGCACAGCGCCCCGCAGGTCATCGGCTCCCCGCACAACGTCGTCCTGGCCGAGGACCTCACCCGGGACGCGATCCTCGACGGGCTGCGCGACGGGCGCAGCTGGCTCGCCGAATCCGCCGCCGTCCAGCTGGAGTTCACCGTCACCGGGCACGGCCGCCGGGCCGGCATCGGCGAGGAGCTGGCCGTCCCGGCGGACGCCCCGCTGGACGTCCGGCTCACCGTCTCCGGCGTCCCCGGCGGGACGGTCCGCCTCCTCACCGACGAGGGCCAGCTGCACCAGGAGTCGCTGCCCGCCGACGGCTCCGGCACGGTGGTCTGGCGCACCACGGCCTCGCTCGCCGCCTACGTCCGGGCCGAGGTCCGCCACCCGAAGCCGGACGGGTCGCCCGGCAAGGGCAACGCGATGGGCCCGGACCTCCCCTGGGGTCCGATGGCGGCCCTCACCAACCCGATCGTGCTGCGCGTCGAGGACCGCTGAGGCGTCCGGAGCAGGAGTGGGGACGACTCGGGGCACCGGCGTGGACTAGGTTGATCCCCGAAAGCACCAGTCGTAGGGACGAGACGGTCGGCTGTCCGTATCCGGGCCGGCCGGCCCTTCCGCACTCCGACCGCCTCGCCCCGGCTACCCGTCCGTCCCCGGCCCGCGAAGGGATCAGCAGCTGTGAACCGTACGACCGTAGGTGGGCCGGAGCTCGGGGGCGGCCGGGGCGCCGGCGGCGTCCTCGTCCTCGTCGACCCGGCCGGGGCCGGCCAGAGCCCGGTCGCGAGCCGGCTCGCGGAGGAGCTGCACCCGAGCGTCCACCTGCGTGCGCACGACTTCCTGCGGGTCATCCGGCGCGGCCAGCTCCCGCCGCACCTCCCCGAGGCCGAGCGGCAGAACACCACCGCCCTCGCCGCCGCCGCGCAGGCCGCCTTCGCCTACGCGACCGGCGGCTACCAGGTCATCGTCGAGTGCCCGGCCGCCCCGCCCACCCTGGACACCTTCCGCCGCGAGAGCCGCACCACCGGCGCCGCCCTCCACCTCGTCGTCCTCCAGCCCACTCCGGGCGCCGTCCCCGGCCCGCACACCCTGGACACCAGCTCCCTCACCCCCGCCGGCGCCGCCGAGTCCATCCTCGCCGCCCTCACCCGCCGCACCCACCTGCTCGGCTGGTGACCCCGCCGGGTGCCCGGGGCCTGGGCACCCGGCGCGCACGGCTACGCCCCCACCACCCCGTCGATCGCCTCCCGCAGGAAGTCGGCGTGCCCGTTGTGCCGGGCGTACTCGTGGATCAGGTGCAGCATCACCAGCCGCAGCGACACGTCGGCGTCCCACCGGGCCTGGTACCCGGTGACGTCGAGGGTCTCGGCGGCGCGCTCGATGCGGCGCGCGTGTTCGACCTCGGCCTGCCAGACGGCGAAGGCCTCGGCCCGGGTGGCGCCGGTGGCGTCGTACGCGGCCTGGAAGTCGCCGTCCGGCGACCAGACCAGCGGGACGTCCTCACCGTCGATCACCCTGCGGAACCAGGTGCGCTCCACCTCCGCCATGTGCCGGACCAGCCCGAGCAGGGTCAGGGTGGACGGCGGGCTGGAACGCCGGCGCAGCTGCTCGTCGGTCAGGCCCTCGCACTTCAGGGCGAGGGTCGCCCGGTGGAAGTCCAGGAAGCCGCGCAGCATCTCGCGCTCGCCGCCGCTGAGCGGCGGTGCGGGGCGCTGGTCAGGGATGTTCACGGTGTCGCTCTCCTCAAACCCTCGGGAATCCTCGCGGACTGTAGCGAACCGGCCGTCCGCGCCCGGTAGCCGCCCCCGGTAGTGCGGCGGTGTTCTGAGCCCCCCGGGCCACCTCCGCGCCCCTTTCCCGCCCCGGACCGGGGTCCATCACGTACCGTGTTCGGATCACCACCGGTTTGGGTACGTACCTCGGCGCGCCCGACGGGCGCCGAGCACCGCGGTGCCGGTCACAGCGCCGCCACATCGTCACGCAGCACGTTCAGCGCCCCCGGTCCGGGGTCGTCACTCCACCGCCGAGACCGGGTACATCACACACCGGGAGACCGACCATCATGAGCCACGACCACATCCCCGCCCCCGTACGCCGGACCTACGGTGCCGGCGATCTGTCCCAGGCCGCGAGCTTCGCCGGTGGATTCATCAACTTCGGCTACTGGCAGGACATGGACCTCACCGCCCCGACGACCGAGGACCGGGTCCACAGCCAGGAACAGCTCTACCGCCGGGTCCTGCGGGAGTTCGCGGAGCCACGTGAGCGGCTGCGGCTGGCCGAGGTCGGCTGCGGGCGCGGGCTCGGCGCGGCGCTCGCCCTGCGCGAGTTCCGGTTCGGGGGCGTGACCGGCGTCGACATCCACCCCGACCAGATCGAGCGCGCCCGCGCCGTCAACGCCAAAGCCCTGGCCACCTACCCCGATCGGCTGGCCTACACCTTCGGATCGGCCAACCAACTCCCCTTCGCCGACGGCTCCCTGGACGGCGTCTACTCCGTCGAGGCCGCCCAGCACTTCCGCGAACTCACCGGCTTCGCCCGCGAGACCGCCCGCGTCCTACGCCCGGGCGGCCGGCTCGTCGTGACCACCTTCTTCGCCGCCGCCGGACCGGACATCACCGAGCGCCTGAGCATCCTCCTCGCCAGCTTCGCCGACGGCCTCGACGTCCCCCACCCCCTCGCCGCCTTCACCAGCGACCTCACCGCGGCCGGCTTCACCACCATCACCACCGAGTCCATCGGCGACGCCGTCTGGCCCGGCCTCGACCGCTACCTCACCGACGCCGTCCCTCCCGGTCACTGGAGCCGCAACTTCCTCCCCGCCTGGCGCAGCGGCCTCCTCGACTACCACGTCGTCACCGCCACCCGGCCCGGGCCGGCGGAAACGGCCCGCCAGCCGATCTGACGAGCCGTCCTGCCCCCCCGGTACGTCGCGGGGCCCTGACGCCCCCTCCGCCGTCCGCGCCGGGCCCGGCGGGCGCCCGCCGGCCGCGACGCGCCGGATCAACCGACCGCCGCCCCCACCCGCGCCCCCGGCGGCGCGCCCCCCCCCC
>NZ_JBHWIO010000029.1:28537-92276 GCF_042732075.1 Kitasatospora sp. NPDC059812 | reverse complement strand
GGCGGGCGCCTCCCCGCCCCCCGCCGTGCGGGTGCGCGCGCCCTCGGCGGGGCGGGGGGGGGGGGGCCGGGGCCGCCCCCCCCCCCCCGGGCGGGCCCCCCCCCCCCCCCCCCCCCCTACCCGGCGAGGCCGTGCCGGTGGGCGTAGAGCGCGGCGCGCAGCCGGTCGGGCTGCCCGATCTTGCGCATGGCCTGGGTGAGGTGCTTCTTCACGGTCGCCTCGGCCAGGGCGAGCTCCCGCCCGATCTCGGCGTTGCTCAGCCCGAGCCCGAGCTGGACCAGCACCTCGTGCTCACGATCCGTCAGTCCGGCGTGCTGCGGCGGCAGTTCGCCGACGTGCTGCGGGGGCGCCGCCGCGTGGGTCCGGGCCGGCGGCGGCGCCGGCAGGAACACCGACCCGCCCGCCGCGGCGAGTTGGACGGCGCTGATGATCCGGTCCTCGGCCAGGTCGAGCGGGAAGCAGCCGCTGGCCCCGGCCAGCAGCATCCGGCTCGCCTCGGCGGTCGACTCGGCCCGGCGCAGCAGCAGCACCCGGGCGTCGGGCGCCGCGTCCGGGCCGCGCAGCGCCACCACGACGGCGAGGTCGGCCTCCAGGCTCGCGCCGCGGCCGAGCAGGATGACGTCGGGGGCGACCCGGCGCACGGCGGCCACCGCGCGCAGCGGGTCGCCGGTGGACCCGACCACGGCCAGCCCGGGCACGGTCGTCAGCACGCTGCGCAGCCCGGCGCTGGCCACCGAGTGCCGCTCGACCAGGAACACCCGGGCGTCGGCGGTGCGGTCGCGGTCCTCCTCCACGCACATCGGATGGCCGCACCCGCAACCGGTGGCGGTCGGCCCGACCGACGGTGGCGGCGTCACCGTCTCCGCCAGCAGCTGGTGACCGGCGATCAGGTCGAGCGGGTTGTCGATCTCGGCCTGCGCCGGGGGTGCGGCGTGCACCGGCGGCGCGCCCGCGGCGGGGGCGTCCACCAGGGTGGCGCCGCCGCAGGCGCCGCGTCGGGCGGGAATCCGGCGGCCGCGCGGGCCGGCCGGGACGGCGAGCTTGCTCACTGCTGCCATCGCGCACCCCCGGGGGCGGAGGCAGGGCGTCTGAGGTACGGCATGGCGATACGGTCCCCTTGCTGGTGGCGGGCCGGCCCGGTGGGCACGGGTGCTGCGGCGAGGATCCGTCGAGGACGCGCACGGGCGTCGGCTGCGGAATCCGGGACTGGGGAGGGGCGCCGACCGCAGCGGCTGGGAACGGGGCGGTCAGCGCGCAGCGCGCGGGCGACAGAGCTCGTCGAAACACCGTCGGTGCCACGAGCCGCCGATCCCGACCAGGGTGATGTCGGTCCGCCGAATAGCCATGCGGGGAACCCTAGGTCCGGTTCCTTGTGCAGGTCAAGGACGGAACCGGGGCTCGGCGTCCTGGGCAGTGGCGGTCCTGACACTCCGGATGCTGTGACCAGGAGTAACAGCATCAAGTGCTGACTGGCTGTCCGGGCCACCGGTCCGCAACGCTCCTTCAAGCGGCCGCAGCTGCCGGAGCGGCACCGACGTCCCCCGTCCCACGGACCGCCCGACCCGTGCTCCGGCACCCGATCCCGCCCGGACGCGGCATCCGCCCCCCGGCGAACGGCCCGTCCCACGGCCCCGGTCCGGCGGTCCAGCACCCCGGACGCCGCCGGTGACTGCCGGTCACCACCGCCGACCGTCCCGAACCGCTCCCCGAACCGCCCCTCCCGGAAGGACCACCAGCCCCATGCCCGCCCCGCCCAACCGGCCCGCCGCCGGCCAGTCCGGCGCCACGCCACGGAGGGCCGGGTGACCCGCTTCCTGCTGCGCCGCCTCCTGCTGGCCGTACCGACCCTGCTCGGCGTCACCGCCGTCGTCTTCGCGACCGTCACGCTCGTCCCCGGCGATCCGGTGGCCCTCTTCCTCGGGCCGGGCGCACCGCCCGAGGCCCGCCGCGAGCTGTCCGAACGGCTCGGCCTGGACCAGCCGTTGCCCGTCCGCTACGCCTCCTGGCTCTGGCACGCGCTCACCGGCGACCTCGGCACCTCCGTCTCCGGCCAGCGCCCGGTCGCCGACCTGCTGCTCCCGGCGCTCGGCCAGACGCTGACCCTGACCGCGGCCGCCTTCCTGCTGGTGCTGGTCGGCGGGGTGGCGCTGGGCGCCGTCGGCGCGCTGCGCCCGCGCGGCCCCGGCGGGCGGATCTCCGGCGCGCTGTCCGCCCTCGCGGTCTCCGCCCCGCAGTACTCGGTGGCCCTGCTACTGATCGCCGTCTTCGCCGTGGGCCTGCGCTGGCTGCCGGCCGGGGGCACGCACGACGTGTTCGGCTCCGGCGGCCTGCCCGACCTGGCCCGCCACCTGATCCTGCCGGCCGTGGCCGCCGCGCTCGTCCCGCTCGGGCTCACCGCCCGGGTGTTCCGGGCCGCGCTGGGGGGCGTGCTGGCCGGCGAGCTGGCCGACTCGCTGCGCGCCCGCGGCCTGCGCCCGGCCACCGTGCTGCGGCACTGCGTGCACAACGCCTCGCCGGCGCTGCTGACCATCGGCGGCCTGCAACTCGCCTACCTCCTGGAAGGGGTGATCTTCGTGGAGACCCTGTTCGCCTGGCCCGGCGTCGGCCGGCTGCTGTACGACGCGCTCACCTCCCGCGACCTGCCCCTGGTGCAGGGCGGGGTGCTGGTGGTGGCGGTCGCGTTCGTCGGCGTCAACATCCTCGTGGACGCGGCGCACGCGGCGATCGACCCGCGAGTAAGGAACTGATGTGACGTCACGTGTCCTCAGCCGGGGCAACCTCGGCCTGACCGTCCCCGCCGCCCTCGCGGCGCTGCTGGTCCTGCTCGCGCTCGCCGCACCGCTGGTCGCCCCGTACGACCCGGCCGCCGGGCGGCTGGCGGACCGGCTGCTCGACCCGGGCAGCCCCGGCCACCTGCTCGGCACCGACGGCCAGGGCCGCGACCTGCTCAGCCGGCTGATCTGGGCCGGGCGCGCCTCGCTCACCGGCGGGCTCGTCCCGGTCGCGGTGGCCGCCGTCGTCGGCACCCTGCTCGGCGTCGTGGCCGGGCTCGGCGGCCGGATCACCGAACAGGCCCTGCTGCGCCTGCTGGACGTGCTCTACGCCTTCCCCGGGGTGCTGCTGGCGATCGCCATCGCCTCGCTGCTCACGCCCGGCCTGGGCGCGACCGTGCTCGCGCTGTCGGTGGTGCTCACCCCCGCGGTGGCACGGGTCGCGTTCACCGAGACCAGGCGCGTCCGGGCCGCCGAATACCTGGTGGCCGCCCGGGTCAGCGGCGCCGGCTGGGGGTCGCTGGTCCTGCGCCAGGTCGCCCCGGTGGTCGCGCCGGTGGTCCTGGTGTACGCGTCCTCGCTGGTCGGGCTGGCCATCATGTACGCCGCCGGGCTGTCCTTCCTCGGGCTCGGGGTCGCCCCGCCCACCGCCGAGTGGGGCGCGATGCTGGAGGAGCTGCGGCCCTCGCTGCTCACCCACCCCTGGGTGGCGGTCCTGCCGGCCCTGGTCATCATCGCCGTCTCGGTCGTCTTCAACACCCTCGGCGAGACACTGCGCACCCGCGTCGGCGACACCGGCGCCCTGCTGGCGCACGCCGCCCCCGCCGCCGCGAGCCGGTCCACCGACCAGTCCGCCGACCGCTCAGCCGACCGCTCGGCCGACGGCTCGGCCCGGCCGGGAGCCGCGAAGCGGGTGGGCGCATGAGCACGCTGCTGGAGATCAACGGCCTGACCGTCGAGTACCCCGGCGGGGTCCGGGCCGTCGACGACGTCTCCCTCACCCTGCCCGCCGGCCGCTCCCTGGTGCTGCTCGGCGAATCCGGCAGCGGCAAGACCACCGTCGCCCGCACGGTGCTCGGGCTGCCGGGGCACGGCGCCGCCGTCACCGGAGGCGTCCGGCTCGCCGGGACGGACCTGCGGGCGCTCGGCGAACGCGCACTGGCCGACGTCCGCGGCCGGCGGATCGGCTACGTTCCGCAGGACCCGGCCGCCTCGCTCGACCCGCTGCGCCGGATCGGCCCGCAGCTCGCCGAGGTGCTGCGGCGGCACGGGATCGCCGCCGACCGCCGGGCCGCCCGCGCGGCCGTGCCGAAGCTGCTCGCCACCGCCGGCATCCCGGACCCGGAACGCGTCGCCCGGGCCTACCCGCACGAGCTCTCCGGCGGCCTGCGCCAGCGCGCCGCCATCGCCGTCGCGATCTGCTGCGGCCCGGAACTGCTGATCGCCGACGAGCCGACCACCGCGCTCGACGCGCTGATCCGCGGGCGGATCCTCGACCTGTTCACCACCCTGCGCGCCGACTGCGGCATCGCCCTGCTGCTGGTCACCCACGACCTCGCGGCGGCCCGCCGGATCGGCGGCACCGTGGCGGTCATGCGGGCCGGCCGGATCGTCGAACTCGGTCCCGCCGAACGGGTGCTGGGCGACCCGGAACACGCCTTCACCGCCGCCCTGGTGGCCGCCGAACCAGGAGCCCGCCGATGAACGCCGTAGACCACACCCACCCGGGCCCGGTCCTGGTCGTCGACGCCGTCACCAAGCGCTACGGCGACCGGACCGCCCTGGACGCCGTCAGCCTCACCGTCGCACCGGGCGAGACCGTCGGCCTGGTCGGCGAGTCCGGCTCGGGGAAGTCCACCCTGGCCCGGCTCGCCCTCGGGGTGCTCGCCCCCGACGCCGGCAGCGTCCGCTTCGCCGGCCGCGATCCGTACCGGCTGCGCGGCCGCGCCGACCGGGCGCTGCGGGGCCGCCTCCAGTTCGTCCCGCAGGACCCGCGCGGATCGCTCAACCCCAGCCTGCGCGCCGGGGAGGCGGTCGCCTTCGCGCTGCGCCTGCACGGTACGCCGCGCGCCGAACGCGCCGCGGCCGTCGCCCGGCTCTTCGCCCAGGTCGGCCTGGAGCCCGCACTCGCCGACCGCTACCCGCGGGAGCTGTCCGGCGGGCAGCTCCAGCGGGTGGCCGTCGCCCGGGCCCTGGCCACCGGACCGGACCTGGTCGTCTGCGACGAACCGACCTCCGCCCTCGACCGCAGCGTGCAGGCCCGCCTGCTCGACCTGCTGACCGACCTCCAGGAACGCACCGGCCTGGCCTACCTGTTCATCTCCCACGACCTCGCCGTCGTCCGGCACCTCGCCCACCGGGTGCTGGTGCTGCGGCACGGCCAGGTGGTCGAGGAGGGCCCGGCCGGCCTGCTCTGGGACTCCCCCGCGCACCCGTACACCCGGGCGCTGCTGGAGGCCGCCACCGGCGTCGCGTGACCCGCCGCCGAAGCTCCGTGCCGACACACCGCCGAACCCCCGCACCACCGAACCCCCGCACCTCCGCACCACCGAACCGACGAGGAATCGCCATGACGCGCACCAGCCGTATCCGCTCCAGAGCCGTCGCCCTGCCGGCCGCCGCCGTTCTGCTCGCGGCGGCGGCAGGCTGCGCCGGCTCCGACGGCGGCGGCTCCGCGGGGGCGGGCGGCGGTGACGGCCGCGGCGGCACCCTGGTCATCGGCGCCACCGGCAAACTCCCCAACCCCGACACGGTGATCGGCGGCGCCGGCTTCGAGGGCAAGCGGCTGGTCTCCTTCCAGCTCTACGAGGGCCTCACCCGGTACGAACTGCTCAAGGACACCGACAAGCCGCCGGTCGTCACCGGCGCCCTGGCCACCGACTGGCAGGTCGCCGCCGACGCCAGGACGTGGACCTTCACCCTCCGCAAGGGCGTCACGTTCCAGGACGGCACCCCGTTCGACGCCGACGCCGTGGTCTTCAACCTGGCCCGCTACCTCGACAAGAAGAGCCCCGAGTACACCGACGCCCTCGGCGCCGCCGCCGCCGAGTACGCGGGCGACATCGCCTCGTACCGCAAGACCGACGCCGACCACGTCGAGCTGGTCACCAAGGACCCCAACGGCCACTTCCCCGAGGACCTCGCGCACGTCCTGATCGCGAGCCCCACCGCCGTCCGCAAGTCCGGCTCGGCGGACTTCGCCCGGCACCCGGTCGGCACCGGCCCCTTCTCGTTCGTCTCGCAGACCGAGGGCCAGCAGATCGAGCTGGCCGCCAACAAGGGCTACTGGCGCGGCGCCCCCAGGCTCGACCGGCTCGTGATCAAGGCGCTGCCGGACGCCGCGGCCCGCACCGCCGCCCTGCGCTCCGGCGGCGTGAACTGGATCGAGTACCCGAACCCGGACGACATCGACAGCCTAAAGGCCGACGGCGTCCAGATCGCCACGAACAGCTACGACCACCTCTGGTACTGGATCCTGGACACCTCCAAGGCGCCCTGGGACAACCCGCTGGTCCGCAGGGCCGCCAACTACGCGATCGACCGCAAGGCCATCGCCGAGAAGCTGCTGCACGGCACCGCCGACCCCGCCTACCAGACCGCGCCGCGCGCCACCGCCGCCTACGACCCCGCCGGCGACGTCTACTCCTACGACCCCGCCAAGGCCCGGCAGTTGCTCGCCGAGGCCGGCATCCCGAACGGCTTCAGCACCTCCGTCACCGTGCCCACCGGCGGCAGCGGCAACCTGCTGCCGGTGCCGATCGCCGAGGCCCTCCAGCGGGATCTCGCCGCCGTCGGCATCAAGGTCGAGCTGCGCACCACCGACTGGACCACGCTGATCGGCGCCGAGGCCAAGGGCCAGGTGGCGCTCGGCTCGGACGCCGTCGCCCAGTCCACCACGCTGTTCCAGTCCGAGGCGCTGCTCCCGCTGTTCATCGGCTCCAAGAGCCCGTTCTGGACCGGCCACTACGCCAACCCGCAGGTCGACGAGCTGCTCGCCTCCTCGGCCGCCGATGCCGACCAGGCCGCCCGGCAGGCCGGGTACCGCAAGGCGCTCGCCCTGGTCACCCAGGACGCGCCCTGGCTGTTCGTGGTCAACGACCGCAATCCGCGGGCCCTTTCGCCGAGGGTCCAGGGGCTCGTGCAGCCGCAGTCCTGGTTCCTCGACCTGACCACCGTATGGGTCCGCTGACCCGCGGACACCGCCTCTCCCCCGCCCTCGCCCGCCACCGCCGAAGAGCACCGCGCACCACAGGAAGGACGGCCATCCCGATGACCGACCCGCACCGACCGCACCACCACAGCGGGACCGTCCCGCCCGGCTCCGCACACGGCTCCGCACACGGCTCCGCGCACGGCCCCGAGCACGCCGCGCCGCCCAAGTGGGGCATCACCCTCCCGCTGCCCGGCCTGACCATCGACCGGCACCGGTTCCTGGTCGAGCGGCTGCCCGACCTCGGCTACACCGACGTGTGGAGCGCCGAGGGCGGCGGCACCGACGCCTTCACCCCGCTGGCCGCCACGGCGGCCTGGTCCCCCTCGCTGCGGATCGGCACCGGCATCGTCCCGGTGCACACCCGCGGCCCGGCCGTGCTCGCCCAGACCGCCGCGACACTCGCCCAACTCGCCCCGGGCCGACTGCTGCTGGGCATCGGCGCCTCGGTGCCCGCGCACGTCACCGACATCAACGGCATCCCGTTCGACGAGCCGTTCAAGCGGACCAGGGACGTCCTGCGCTTCGTCACCCGGGCGCTGCGCGGCGAGTACGTCACCGGCGGGTTCGACACCTTCGACATCACCGGCTACCGGCTGCCGCACCCCCCGACCGAGCCGGTCAAGGTCATCCTGGGCGCGCTGCGGCCCAACATGCTCCGGCTCGGCTTCAACGAGGGCGACGGCGCCATCACCAACCTGCTGTTCCCGCACGACGTGCCGAAGATCCTGGACGCCGTCGGCCCGCAGCCGCCCGGGAAGGAACTGGTCGTCAAGGTCTTCGTCTGCCCCACCGACGACACCGACTACGCCCACCGCGCCAGCCGGCCGTTCCTCGCCTGGATCCTCAACCGCGAGCCGTACCGCAAGTTCCACGAGTGGCTGGGCCACGGCGAACTCCTCGCCGAGACCCACCGCCTCTGGGCGGCCGGCGACCCGGAGAGCGCCCAGAAGGCGCTGCCCGACGAGGTCGTCGACGGGCTGTTCATCAGCGGCTCGCCGGAGGAGTGCCGGGAACGCATCCTCGCCTACCACCGCCCCGGTGTCACCACCATCCAGCTGTACGTGTCGCTGCCGCCCGAGGTGTTCGTCAGCCGCGCCAAGCTGCTCGACACCCTGGCCCGGCTCGGGCCGGCCGCCCTCTGACCGTCGCGCCCCACCCGTCCCATCCCCTGTCACCCTCACGACGCTCACGACCGGAGGCGAGCCGTGCCACTCGAAATCCGCGGCGGGGTCCGCGCCGCACCCGTCCCCGGCCACACCGCGCAGGAACGCCAGGCCCTGCGCTGGGCCCCCGACGGCCGCGACCGCACCGCCGACCCCGCGTACGTCACCCGCACCGCGCGGGAGAACGAGGAGGACGGGCTGGACAGCGCCCTGGTGGTGCAGTCCAGTTCGTGGCCCGACCCGTGGCTGGTGGCCTCGTGGGCCCTGGCCGCCACCACCCGGCTGCGCATCGCGGTCGCCCACCGGGTCGGCACCACCGCGCCGACCGTCGCCGCCCGCTCCCTCGCGACCCTGGACCGCCTCTCCGGCGGGCGGGCGGCGGCCCACGTCATCATCGGCTCCAGCGACCACGACACGGCCCGCGACGGCGACCTCCTGGACAAGCAGGAGCGCTACCGCCGGGCCGACGAGTACCTCGACCTGTTCACCCGCTACCTCGCCGCCGACCAGGACATCGACCACAAGGGCGAGTTCTACACCGTGACCGCCGCCCGGCCCGGCCTGCACCCCAGACCCGGCGGCGAGCTGCTCTCCTTCGGCGGCTCGTCACCGCAGGGCCTCGACCTGGCGGCCCGCTACGCGGAGGTGTACGCCGTCAGCCCGCTGCCGCTGCCGGACACTCGGCGGCGGATCGCCCAGGTCCGCACCGCCGCCGCCGCGCACGGCCGGACCCTGCGGATCTGGCGGCACGTCACCGTCGTCCTCGCCGACACCGACGAGGCGGCCCGCGACCGCGTCCGCCGGCTGCGCCGCGACGCCCTGCGCCTCACCTCCGGTAGCGGCGGGCCCTGGACGGAAGCCGTCCAGCTCGACCGCGACCGCGAGCGCGGCCGCTCCGACCCCTCCCGGGGCGACGAGCAGGTGGCCGCCTACATCCGCCGCTCCCTCACCGCCGCCTACGCCGGCTCCCCCGCCACCGTCGCCGCCCGCATCGGCCTGCTCCGCTCGGCCGGCGTGGACATCGTCCAGCTCGACCTCCCCGTCGAGACCGACCAGGACCGCGAGCTGCGCCGCAGCCTCGTCCGCCACCTCCGCGCCGGCCTGGGCACCCCCGCCGACCGCCGCGTCTGGTGACCGGCGCCCCCGTCCGGCCGGGGTCGAGGCGATCACCGCCTCGCCCCCGGCCGCGCCGGTCCCCTGACAGTGCCCAGATGTCTAGATGTTGGGGTTGATCGGACGGTCGCTGTCGGAGTGGTGCCAGTCGAACTCCTGGGTCTGCCCCATGCTCGCGTTCCGCCCCAGCGTCCAGAGTCCGTAGGAGGACCGCGGGCCCTGGTTGCCGACGTAGGTCAGGCAGGCACCGACGGCGTTGCACACACCGCGGTCGGTGTCGAACGTCCAACGCTGCTTCGGGTCACCCCCGTTGCACCCCACCGCCGTGGCGCCCGGGCCGTCGGACGGGCCGCTCGGGACGTGGCCCGACAGACAACGGCCGTCGTTGGTGCTGTGGATGAGGCCGTCCGGCGAGACGAACCAGAACTGGTTCCAGGAGCCGTCGCACGGGCGCAGGACGACCGGCCGGCCGTCGCCGTTGGTCTGCCGGTACTCGTCCATGCAGTAGTAGGTGCCGTTGGGGCCGCCGCTGGCCGGGCGGGCGAGCGCCACGAGGGAACCGTAGGCGTAGGGCTGCGGATTGACAGGGTCGGCCTGCGCGGCGGCGACGGGCAACGAGACGCTCAGGCCGATCGCGAGTGCCAGGGCTGAGACGATCTTTCGGGCGGACTTCATGAGGTCCGACACCTCCCTCTCTGACGGTGTGTCACTGCGGAATGCGGCCATCCTGACAGCGGGGGTGAGGGCCTGGGCCAGCTTTCCGAACGATCCCGAACAAACGGGAGTGTATGGATCTCGCCATTTGATTCACCTCAGTTGACAGGAACCCCCGGCGCGAAGAGGCTGTTCACGCAGGCTCGGCAGGGGGAGGACAGAGCTTTGACCTGGTCACCTATGCGCACCACAGCGGCCCGGTGCACCTGCCGGGCAGTCGAGGCCAACTCCGCTGTGACGCCAGCCAGTTCGCACTCCCTGGACGCACTCGCCGAGTCCCTCGCCCTGCTCCGGCAGGAGGCCGGCAGCCCCTCCTACTCGACCATCGTCCGGCGGATCAGCTCCGTCCGGGCAGCCCGCGGCGTCCCGGCCGGGGAACGCACACCCGGGCGGATCACCGTCTACGACTGCTTCCGCAGCGGACGCCAACGCCTGGACGTCGAACTGCTCTCCGACATCGTCCAGGCCCTCGGCGCGGACCCGGGCCCCTGGCGCCGCGCCTACCGCGCCGCCTCCCGGTGATCGCCGGCTATCCGCGGCCCGAACCCGGAGCGGCCGGGCCGGCCGGGGCCGCCTCCGGCTTCGTGTGGAGGATCTCGCGGGCCTGCTCCGCCGCGCGGACGATGCTCTCGGAGACGAAGTCGACGAAGCGGGCGATGTTCTCCAGGCGGGTGGCGGCCGGGGTCTGCGGGCCGAGGACGCCGACGCCCTGCCGCGCGACCTCGACGAGGTGGGCGGTGGCGCGGGCGCTGGCCATCATCGACTGGTACCAGACGTCGTCGTCGACGACGTAGCGCTCGCGGCGGCGCTCGTCGCGCTCCCGGCGGACGAGGCCCTGGCCGTCGAGGAACGCGATCGCCTTGGAGATGGACGGCGGGCTGACCTGGAGGTGCCGGGCCAGCTCGGACGCGGTGAGGCTGCCGCTGTCGGTGAGGGTGAGGCAGGCCAGCACCCGGGCCGTCATCTTGGGCATGCCGGAGGCCATCAGGACGGTGGTGTACGTCTCCTGGTACTCGCGCACGGCCTCGGCGTCGCGCCCGTGGGCCTGCGGGGGCGCCTCCGGCCCCCGGGGCGCGGCCGGCCTGCGCCGTTGGGCGCGGCGGCGTTCGGTGGCGCGGTGGGCCAGGTCGGCGCGGTAGGCGGTGGGGCCTCCGTTGCGCATCACCTCGCGCGTGACCGTCGAGGTGGGTCGGTCGAGCCGCCTGGCGATCTCCGCGTAGGCGAGGCCGTCGGCCATCCCCAGCGCGATCTGCTGGCGTTCCTGCTGAGTGAGCCTGCCTCCCGGCACCGCGATTCTCCCTTCACGCTTCCCTGAATGCCCTCACCATAGCGTTCACCCCCATTCCAGTGCAACGAAGACGGCGGCTGGCGTTGCGTTAAATCCAAAGCCACTGCAACGATAATTCCGCTTTCACCTGCATCGATACCGATTTCAAGCAACGGACTTGTTGCCACTATCCGTGAAGGCAACGTAGCGTTTCCATCATCAGAAACAACGAGCCGCAGCAGCCCGCCACCCCCACACCCGGAAGAAGGCACCCCATGACCATCAAGCAGCCCGTCTGGACCGGCATGGTCTCCGTCGACGACACCGCCCTGGCCGTGACCGACACCGGCGGGCCCGGCCGTCCCGTGGTCTACCTCAACGGCTCCTACGCCGACCAGTCGCACTGGCGGCGCGTCATCGCCGACCTCGGCGACGGCTACCGGCACATCACCTTCGACGAGCGCGCCCGCGGCAAGTCGAAGCGCTCGGCGGACTACTCGTTCGAAGCGTGCCTGCGCGACGTCGACGCCGTCCTCACCGCGAGGGGCGTGGACCGGCCGATCCTGGTGGGCTGGTCCTACGGCGCGATGCTCGCGGTGCACTGGGCCGCCCGGAACCCGGACCGCGTCCTCGGGGCAGTGTCCGTGGACGGCGCGTTCCCGCACGAGTGGCTCGACGACGCCACCCGGGAGCAGATCCGCAAGCTGTTCCGCCGGCTCAGCCCGCTGTTCCCGATCGCCCGCCGACTCGGCATGGCCGCGCGGATGAGCGCCGAGCAGCACGCCGAGATCAATCTTGAGATCAACGAGCTCTGCGCGCCCGCCGCCCTCGACCCGGTCTTCGACCAGGTGACCGCACCGGTCCGGTACGTGGTCGCCACGGGCGGCAACCTGGGCGGCGAAGCGAAGCTGATGGAACAGATCCGCACCAACCTCGACCCGGTGCTCGCCCGCAACCCGAACATCCGGGTCAGCACGAAGGTCGCGAGCAACCACTCCAAGATCCTGCGCAAGGACTTCCACGCCATCGCCGACACCGTCCGCGACCTCGCCGCCACCCCCGCGAGCGTGGCCGGCTGAGCCCCGCACCGACCCGAACCGGCCCTGCGGGGTCACCGCGAAGCGCTCGCACGACGGGCGGCCGTTCGGGCGAACTTCCCTCGGAATTACCGCGTTCGGGTGACGCGCGGCCGGCCTCGCCCGCCGGGGCCGTTAGCGTGACTGACCGTCATCGGCCGTCCGGTCGGACGGAGCTGCGCACAGCTCGGGGGCCGGGGAAAGCCGGGAGGCGGAGGCCTTCGCCGGATTCCCCACGCGCTGTCCGCTGTCCGCTGTCCGCTGTCCGCTGTCCGGGGACGATCCCGACACCGTGCTTCACCAGCTGGGAGGTTCTCCGCCATGCCCGTGTCGAGTCGATACCTGAACGCCTGGGAGGGCTTCTGGCGCGACGCACCGGCGGAGGCCGGCGCGGTGATCTGGGACGCGGAGCCGGCACTCACCGCGAGCGTGCACCTCGCGCTGTTCGACCCCTACCTCGTCGACCCGGCGCTGCCCGTCGTCGACGTCGGCTGCGGCAACGGCACCCAGACCCGCTTCCTCGCCGAACGCTTCGACCGCGCCCTCGGGGTCGACCTGTCCACCGCCGCCGTGGAGCTCGCCCGCACCCAGCATCCGGACGGGCGGGCCGAGTTCGCCCGGCTCGACGCCACCGACCGGCAGGGCGTGCGGGAGCTGCACGCCCGGCTCGGCGATGCCAACGTGTACGTACGCGCCCTGATCCACCAGTGCGAACCGGCCGACCGCCAGCCGGTCGCCGACGCCATCGCCGCCCTGGTCGGGGATCGCGGCCGGGCGTTCGTCGTCGAGCTGTCCTCGTCGGCGAAGGCCGTCCTGGCCGGCCTCGCCCAGAGCCCGCAGGGCCCTCCCCCGAAGCTGCGCCCCGTCTTCGAGCACGGCCTCGCCCCCGCCGAGGTCGTCGACTCGGCCTTCGGCGAACTGTTTCGCACCGCCGGGCTCACCGTCCTCGCCTCCGGCGAACTGCCGTTGTTCCTCACCGAGTTCGCGCCCGACGGCAGCCGGATCGACCTCCCGTCCCACTGGCTGGTGGTGGGCGCGGCCGGCACACCGCAGAGGTGACCCGGTGGGGGCGGCCGCCGGAACCGACCGCCCCCACCGCGTCACCCCCGGGTCAGCCGGGCTCCGCGGCCCCCGCCAGCCCGACCTGGGGGTGCGTCAGTTCCGTGGCGGGGCGGTCTGCCAGACTCCGGGAATGAGACGTCAACGGATCCTGGACCAGTTCATAGCTCGGGGGCCTGCCCGGGGGCAGGCGGGATGACCGGCGACGGACCGGACCTGCCCGGGGGTGCGCGCCGGGTCCCCTACCGTGATCCCGGGCTGCCGGACCACCGGAGTCCGCTGCGCTTCCTCTGGTGGCTGGTGCGCAGGCAGCGCGGCCGCGTCCTGCTCGGCTCGACCTGGGGCAGCCTGTGGATGTGCGCCCTGATGCTGCCGCCCTACCTGATGTCCAGGACGATCGACGAGGGCCTCCGGGCCCGCGACAGCGGCGCGCTGGTCTTCTGGGTGTCGGCCGTCCTCGTGGTCGGCGCGCTCATCGCCGTCCTCGGGATCCTGCGGCACCGCACCATGACCTTCGTCCGGGCGGACGCCGCGTACCGCACCGTCCAGGTCATCACCCGGCACGTCAACCGGCTGGGGACGACGCTGCCGCGCCAGGTGTCGGCCGGTGAGCTGACCCATCTCCAGGCCGGCGACATCGGCCGGATCGCGCAGACGCTGACCATCACCGGGCCCGGGGTCGGCGCGGTCATCGCCTACCTCGCCACCGCCGTCCTGCTGGTCCGGATCTCGGTCCTGCTCGCCGCGGTGATCCTCCTCGGGGTGCCGCTACTGGCCCTCACCGTCGGCCCGTTGCTGGGGAAGCTGCACGGCGCCGAGGGAGGCTACCGCGAGCAGCAGGGGGCGCTGACGGCCCTGGCCGGCGACCTGGTCGCCGGGCTGGGTGTGCTGAACGGCATCGGCGGCAAGCCGATGTTCGCCCGGCGCTACCGGGAGCGCTCGCAGGCCCTCGTCCCGCTCGGCTACCGGGTGGCCTCGTTCACCAGTTGGGTGCAGGCGCTCGGCGCCTGCCTGCCGGTGGTCTTCCTGGCCGTGGTGACCTGGCTCAGCGCCCGGATGGCGGCCGCCGGTTCGATCACGGTCGGTGAACTGGTCTCCGTCTACGGCTACGTGGCGGCCCTGCTGGTGCCGGTCTCCGCCTTCGTCGAGGGCGCGGACGACCTGCCGCGCGGGCTGGTCTCCGCCCGCCGGGTCATCGACATCCTGGCGCTGCGGCCGGATTCGACGCGCAGCCGGACACTGACGACCCCGCCGGAGGCCCCGGCGGGGCTGAGCGATCCCGACTCCGGCCTGCTGCTGCGGCCCGGGCGGCTCACCGCGCTGGCCGCCGCCCGGCCCGAGGAGGCCCGGACCGTCGTCGAGCGGCTGGGCGGCTACACCGACTCGGACGCCACCTGGGGCGACACCAGGCTCTCCGACTGGGTGCCCGCCGAACTACGGCGCCACATCCTGGTGTCGGACGACGACGCGTACGTGTTCGGCGGCACGCTCCGCTCCGCGGTGTCGATCCGCGGCGACCGCACCGAGGAGGAGCTGCGGCGCGCCCTGCACGCCGCCGCGGCCGAGGACATCGTCGACGCCCTGCCGGGCGGCCTGGACGCGCCGCTCGACGACCGCGCCGGCAACGTCTCGGGCGGGCAGCGCCAGCGGCTGCGACTGGCCCGCGCGCTGCTGGCCGATCCCGAGGTGCTGCTGCTGGTCGAGCCCACCTCGGCGCTGGACGCGCTCACCGAGGCGGCCGTGGCGGCCCGGATCGGCGCCGTGCGCGGCGGCCGGACCACCCTGGTCGTCAGCACCTCCCCCCTGGTGCTCGGCCGCGCCGACGAGGTGGTCCACCTGGTGGACGGCAAGGTCCGGGCCACCGGCACCCACGGCGAGCTGCTCGCCCGCGACCCCGGCTACGCGGCGCTGGTGTTCCGCGGCGGCAGCGACGACCACCCGGCGAGCGCCCCTGCGGACGCCGAGGAAGGCATGGTCCGATGAGCAACCCTGACACCCCCGACGCCCCCCGCCGCCTCCCGGTCGCCGACACCGCGACGGTGCGCCGGGCCAGTTGGCGCCTGCTGGCGGACGACGGCCGGGCGATGGGCGCGATCGTCGCCCTCACCTGCCTCGCCGCCCTCGCGGGCGTCGCCGGGCCGTGGCTGCTGGGCCGCATCGTCACCCGGGTCGAGAACGGCGAGCTGACGGTCGGCCAGGTGGACGGCTTCGCCGCGGCGGTCCTGGGGTTCGCCCTCGCCCAGCTGGTGCTCACCCGCTACGCCCGCTACCTCTCCCACCGGTTCGGCGAACGCGCCCTGGCCCGGCTCCGCGAGGAGGTCGTCGACCGGACGCTCGCACTGCCCGGGCGGTACGCGGAACGGGTCGGCGCCGGCGACCTGGTGACCCGCTCCTCGCTGGACGTGGGCACCGTGGCCGCCACCCTGCGCAACGCGGCCCCGGACGTCTTCATCGCCGTCGTCCAGGTGCTGGTCATCCTCACCGCGACCTTCCTGCTCGACCCGCTGATCGGGCTCTGCGCCCTGGTGGGCCTGCCGATCGTCTGGGCGGTGAGCCGCTGGTACCTGTCCCGGGCCCGGGAGGCCTACCTCGCCGAGGGGGCCGCGGCGGGCGGGGTCACCGAGGTCCTCAACTCCACGGCCCACGGCGCCCGGACCATCGAGGCGTACGGGGTCGGGGCGCGCCAGGACGGCGTGGTCGACCGGGCCGTCGACACCGCCTACCGGGCCGGGGTGCGCACTCTCTTCCTGCGGACCGTGCTGTTCCCGGTCACCGAGTTCGCGCACGCGCTGCCGATGGCGCTCGTCCTGCTGGTGGGCGGCCTCGGCCACCTCCACGGCTCGGTGACGCTGGGCGCGGTGGTGGCGGGCGGCCTCTACATGTGGCAGCTCGTCGACCCGCTGGACCGGGCGCTCAACTGGGTCGAGCAACTGCAGCGCAGCGGTGCGTCGTTCGCCCGCATCAAGGGCGTCGGCCTGGTGTCGCAGGAGCCGCCGGCCACCGGACTGCGCCCCGCCGACGACCGGATCGAGGCCGTCGGCGTGCGGTACGCCTACACCGGCTCGCACGACGTGCTGACGGACGTCGACCTGGTGGTCCGGCCGGGCGAGCGGCTGGCCGTGGTCGGCCCGTCCGGCGCCGGCAAGTCGACCCTCGGCAAGCTGCTCGCCGGCGTCGACGCCCCGGACGCGGGGCGGATCCTGGTCGGCGGCGTGCCGGTCGCGGACCTCGCCGCGGCGGGCGAGCTGGGCAACCGCGTCGTGCTCATCACCCAGCAGCACCACGTGTTCATGGGGACGCTCCGGGAGAACATGACGCTGGCCGCCCCGGACGCCGAGGACGCGGCGGTGCTGGCCGCGCTCGCCCTGGTGGAGGCGGACTGGGTGCGCGACCTCCCGGACGGGCTGGACTCGCTCCTGGGCACCGGCGGGACCGAACTCGGCGCCGCGCAGACCCAGCAGCTCACCCTGGCCCGGGTGCAGCTTGCCGATCCGCACACCCTGATCCTGGACGAGGCGACGTCCCTGCTCGACCCGACCACGGCCCGGCAGGCGGAGCGGGCGATGGCGGCCGTGCGCTCCGACCGCACGGTCATCTCCATCGCCCACCGGCTCCAGACCGCGCACGACGCGGACCGGGTCGCCGTCATGGCGGCGGGCCGCATCGTCGAGCTGGGCACCCACGACGAACTGGTCGCCGCCGGCGGGGCGTACGCGGCGCTCTGGCGGTCGTGGAGCGGGGAGTCCTGACCGGCCGCCGCTGAGAAAGCCGCCCGGGGGCGCCTGCGGTCAGGGGGTGTCGGTGCGCTTTTCGAGCCGGGTGCCGTGGCGCAGGGTGAGCGACATCAGGTCGCTGGGGCCGTCGAGTTCGAGGCGGTGCCAGCGGCCGCGGGGGACGACCACCGCGCTGCCGGCGGGCAGCGGCACCAGCTCGTCGGCACCGCCCCCCGCGCCGTCGCCGTCCCCGCCCGCGGGTCGGAGGTAGAGCCGCGCGCCGCCGGCGAGGCAGCACACCGCCTCGTCGGCCTCCGGGTGCATCTCCCAGTGGTCGGCGTGGACGTCGGCGTCGGTCTCCACGTGGAAGGCGCCGAGGTGCCAGATGTCCGGCGCGCCGCCGGCCATCTGCCGCTCGGCGGCGCGGACTTCGCCGTCGGGGTGGAAGTGCAGGGCCGAGGCGAACAGGTCGACGGCGGTGGGCGTCATGGCGGTGTTCCTTCCGGTCAGCAATTTCTATACGCGTAAGAAAACTAACCCCACACCATCGCCGCTGTCGACCCCTGGGGAAGAATGGACCCATGCCGACCGCACCGCGCAGGACCTCGGGCCGACCGCCCCGCATCTCCCGTGAGCAGGTCGTCGAGGCGGCCCGCCGGATCGTGACCGAGGAGGGCGCGGACCGGCTGACCATGCGCCGCCTCGCCTCCGAGGTCGGCAGCACGCCGATGGCGCTCTACCACCACGTACGCGACAAGGAGGAACTGCTCGTCCTGCTGCTGGACGACCACGCGGCACGGACACTGCGCCGGCCCGAACTACCCGCCGACCCGCGCGACCGCGTCGTCAGGTCCGCCGCCGCGATCCACGAGGCCCTGGCCGACTGCCCCTGGATCGTCGAGGTGCTCACCGCCGACGACCTGATGTCCGCGTCCGCGCTGTGGTTCGTCGAGCAGATCGTCGACGGCCTCACCGCGTGCGGCCTCACGCCGGAGCGGGCCGTGCAGGGGTACCGGACGATCTGGTACTACACCGCCGGCGAGCTGGTGGTCCGGGCGGCGGCGGCCCGGCGGCGCGCGGACGACGAGCGCGCCACGTACCGGGAGCAGGTGTTCGCCGGCCTCGACCCGGACGAACTCCCCCGCCTCGCCCAGGTCGCGGACCGCTGGGCCGCGCTGACCACCGACGACACCTACCTGGACGGCCTGCGGGCCCTGGTGGACGGCCTCGTCGCCGCCCGTTGACGCCTCGGCCCGCGGGCCCCCGGGTGCCTCAAGTCCGTTCCGGGAAGCGGGGCTTGGACTTGCCGTCGCCGAACGGGCCGGTCGAGTGCTGGAGCGAGTGCAGGATGGCGAGGCCCTGGCTGACGATGCCCGCCGCCATCTGGTTGACCCCGTCGCTGCCGTTGAGGACGGTGAGCTCGGCTCCGGACATGCCCCGGGCCGCCGCGTCGGCGAGGGCCGGCAGGTTCTCCACGATCCGGTTGGCCGCGATGAGCTCCTGGTTGCCGCCGCGCAGGGAGTCGGCCCGGGCGGTGTTGGCGTCCGCCTGCGCCTGGGCGAGCGCCCGCTCGCTGTAGGCGCTGCCGTCCGCCTCGAACTTCACCCGGTCGCGGGCGGCCTCGGCCAGCGTCCGCTGCCGGTAGGCCTCGGCGTCCGCCGGGCGCCGCACGTCGGCCTCCAGTTGCTGGGCGGCCAGCGCGGCCCGGCGCTGGGCGAGCGCGGTCTGCTCCTCGATGACGTCCTGGGAGGCCCGGGCCTCGGCGAGCGGCCCGGCCTGGGCGGCCCGGGCCCTGGACTGCTCGGTCTCGGCGAGGAACCCGGCCCGTTTGATCGCGGTGTCGCGCTCGTACTCGGCCTTCAGCGCGGCCGCCTGCTGCTCCCGCTCGGCGGCCTCCTGGTCCGCCTTGGCCTGGGCGATCCGGGCCTGACTGGCGACCGCCGCCACGTGCGGCGCGGCCAGGTTGTCGATGTACCCGGTCGAGTCCTCGATCTCCTGGATCTGCAGCGCGTCGACCACGATGCCGAGCTTCTCCATCTCGCCGTGGCTGCCCGCCATCACCTCCTGGGCGACCCGGCTGCGCTCCCGGATGATCTGCTCGACGGTCAGCCCGCCGATGATCGAGCGCAGGTGGCCGGCGAAGATCCGGCCGACGAGCTCCTCCATCTGGTCCTGTTCCGAGAGGAAGCGGCGGGCCGCGTTGGCGATCGACACGGCGTCGTCGCCGACCTTGAACACGCAGACCGCGCGCACGGTGAGCCGGATCCCCTGCTGGGTCACGCAGTCCTCGGCGATCTCCGCCTCCCGCAGGGCCAGGGAGAGCATGCGGACCTTCTGCTTGACCGGCAGGACGAGGCTGCCGTGCCCGGTGACGATGCGGAACTGGGTGTCCTGCGCCTGGTGCTTGGACCCGGAGATGAGCATCGCCTCGTTGGGTGCGGGAACGTGCCAGAAGAACATGACCGACCACCTGACCAGCTGGGATCCGAAACCGCGATGAGGGCGGCAACAGCTCTACTTAGGGCGGCAACAGCTCGACGATCACCGAGCGGGCCGAGATCGCGTCCACCACGACCACCCGGACGTCCCGGCCGACCGGCTCCGAGCACCAGGCCGCGAACACCTCCGAACCACCCCGGAGGGCGACCAGGACCTCGCCCGGGCCGCCCGCCGGAATGGGCACCGTCACCTTGCCGACGGCTCCGACCGGGCTCTGCCGGGAGTCGTCGACCGCGGGCGTGCTCTCTCGCGCCACCGGCGCCTCCGGTCCCCACGTCGCACCACCGGGTCGAGGACACCTGCGGCAACCGCCGACGGCGGCGGTGTCTCGACCCCTTCCACGGTACTCCGGCAACCGCCCCGCCACCGGCCGTCGCCGGCGACCACCAGGGCCGGCCGGACCGGCACCGGTCAGGGCACGGCCAGGGCGACCGCGAAGCCGTGGTCCGGGATGTCGAGGAAGCGCCGGTTGAACCGGACGAAGGGCTCGATGAGCAGGTCCACGAAGACCAGGAAGGCCACCGTACCGATGCCCACCGGGCCCCCCAGCAGCCAGCCGCAGAGCAGCAGCACTCCTTCGATCAGCCCCTTCGCGCACCAGAACGGCCAGGTCCAGCGGTGCCGGATGGTGATCGCCAGCAGGTCGATGGCCCGGATGCCGAAGCCGCTCATGATGATCAGCGCCGAGGCGTAGGCGCACAGCAGCGCGCCGAGCAGCATCAGCGGGTAGCTGCTCAGCCCCAACCAGGCCGCCGGCCGCAGCCATTGGAAGAGGTCGATCAGGCTGCCGCACAGGAAGAAGGTCACGAAGGGCGAGACCACCGGGCGTTTGCGGTTCCACGCCGCCCACGCCCCGATGCACACCACCGCGACGGCCGCCTGGCACAGGCCGATGGTGAGCGGCAGGTGCTTGAGCACGCCCAGCGAGAAGACGTCGAGCGGGTCGGTGCCCAGATCGGACTGGATGAAGAAGTGGGCACCGGTCGAGAAGACCACGCAGCCGGCCAGGTACACCAGCGCCCTGGGCAGTAACTCGCCCAGCCGCCAAG
Organism: Kitasatospora sp. NPDC059812; assembly: GCF_042732075.1. Taxonomy (NCBI): domain Bacteria; kingdom Bacillati; phylum Actinomycetota; class Actinomycetes; order Kitasatosporales; family Streptomycetaceae; genus Kitasatospora; species Kitasatospora sp. NPDC059812. Next base: position 71,639 of record NZ_JBHWIO010000029.1, on the reverse strand, counting down.
GTTTTCCGTTCGGATCGACGCCAGGGGGACGGTGCGACGCCATGGGTTCCTCCAGGGGGACGGGCGTCCGGCCCGTTGCCGCCCCCAGAGGCGCGGAGGCGGGCAGCGGCGCGGACACCGGGCTGTTCGGAAGCCGGGGCCCCGCCACCGAACTCCCGTCACACAGCTGGGAGTTCGACGCAGGGCCTCGGTCAGCCGCCGCCCGACGCCGTCACCGCGGCCGGTTCAGGCGAGCGACTGGTAGGCCAGGAAGCCGCCGAAGAGGATGACCCCGATCCCGGCGACCAGGTCGACGCCCTTCAGCAGCCGGGCGCTGAAGCGCCGGCGGAACACCACGACGCCCGTACTCAGCAGGGTGAACCACAGGAGCGTGCCGCAGCCGACGCCGACCAGCATGGACACCGAGGCGGGCAGCGTCCCGGTGACGTTCGCCGCCGTGGCCGCGGCGAAGGCGGCGGCCCAGTAGCCGATCGTCGCCGGGTTGGAGGCGGTGGCCGCCAGCGCCGTGCGGAACGCCGCCAGCGGGCGGACCACTTCGGGGTTCCGCTCGTCGTCGGTGGCCGCCTGGACCCGGAAGGCGGAGCGCAGCGAGCGCGCGCCGATGTACACCAGCACGGCGGCCCCGGCCAGCCCCAGGGCCGTCCGCAGCGCGGGGACGTCCAGCAGCCTGCCGACCCCGGCGAGGCCCAGGCCGGCGTAGGCGATGTCCACCAGGGCCGCGCCCAGGCCGATCGCCCAGCCGGTCGGGAAGCCGTCGCGCAGGACGCTGCGCACGCACAGCAGGCCGATGGGGCCGAGGGGCAGGGCGACCAGGAAGCCGAGGCTGAGCCCGGCGAACCACGCGGGGAGGATGTTCACCGCAGTCCCCCGCAGGTCACCGCGATCATTCCGGTCCGATGAAAGTCCCGGTGAAAGTCCCGGCTCAGGTCCCGGCTCAAGGCCCGGCGGAAGGCCTGGTGCGAGCACGTGCGCGACAATTCGCTCTGCCCCTCGTCACAACACCCGCCGATCAGGTCACTCGACGAGCTCCGATATGCCGAACCGTACCTCATCCCCTTCGGCGGGACTGAGATCTTCCGGCGCGTAGAACAGCTCGTACACATTGGTCGACAACAACTGACCGAGCCTGGTCAGCGCATACACGTCCGTGCCCCGTTCCTCCAGCCAGCCCTTGTCGATGAGCTGCTCGATCTCCGCCCCGAAGACGGCCTCCATGGTGACGCCGAACCGGTCGTGGAAGTCCGGCCGGTTGACCTCGCACATCTTGAGGCCGCGGATCATGACGCGGCGCATTTCCTGTTCCTTGGTGAGGTACGTGGCGAAATCCAGCGGAATTTGACCACTTCCGACCATCTCGTAGTACTTCTTGAGCGGCTTGACGTTGACGAACAGCCGGTCGTGGATCACGCTCTTCGACGAGACGCCGAATCCGATCATCGGCCAGGTCCGCCAGTAGTACTCCAGGAAGCGCGAGTAGTCGGCGCAGCGGTCGGGGTGGTAGTACCCCGTCGAGCTGCGCCGGGCGAAGCCCGCCGCCTCCAGCGCGTCGATGGCGTACTCGTACATCCGGCGCTCGTCCTGCGCCGAGGGGAGCGCCATCTTCCCGGACGTGATGAGCGAGTGGAACGCCGTCTTGGGCCAGATCTCCAGGCCGTAGGCCGTGATGCAGGCCGGTTCGAGTTCGATGGCCCGGTCGACGCTGCGCTTCCAGTCGTCCACGGACTGGTCGGGCAGCGGAAAGATCAGGTCGATGTTGGTGTGCGTGAACCCGCCGTCGACGACGGTGCGGAAGGCGCGTTCGGCGGTGGCCAGGTCGTGCGAGCGGTTGCAGATCTCCAGCAGCCGGTCGTCGAAGGCCTGGACGCCGACACTGAGCCGGGTGAACCCGGCCTCCCGCATCCGCGCGATCTTGGCCTCGTCGACCGTCGAGGGGTCGAATTCCAGGCCGATCTCCGCGCCCTCGTTGAATTCGAACGATTCCCGGCAGGCGTCCAGCAGCCGGGCCGTCTGGTCGCCGGTGAGGATGCCCGGCGTACCGCCGCCGAAATACACCGCGTCGACCCGGAACGCGGGGAAGGCCCGATTGGCGGCGAAGGCGCGGATCTCGCGTTCGAGCGCGTCGACGTACTGGGCGAAGTGCTGCTCGTTCCGGTTGATGTAGACGGTGTAGTCGCAGAATCCGCACTTGGTGATGCAGAACGGGACGTGCAGGTAGAGCACCGCGTTCTCGGGGCGGAAGTACTCGTCGTACTCGTGGTGCCGGTATTTGAACGGGTACGTGTGGATGTTCCGTCGGATGATCTTCTCGGCCATCTGCGGTCGCTCCTTCGTCGGGGCCGGCCTGGCGTGGTGGTGGACGGGTCCGGGGGCGGAGGCCGTCAGCAGAGGACCTGGAACGGGCGGACGTCGGCGGCCGCGTCGAGGGCCGGCCGGTCGTTGGGGACCACCGGGCGCCCGCACGAGACGAAGAGGTCGTCGTAGCGCTCCCGCGACCGCTCGCGGTAGTCGGCGGCGGAGCGGGCCAGCATCTTGACGACCTCCTCCGCGAGCATCAACTGGTACTGGCAGGACTCGGTGTTGAGGACGTTCACGTCGCCCGAGGCCACGTGGTTCTCCTGCCGGCAGCCCCCGCCGCACAGGTAGCGGGCCCAGCAGGACCCGCACACCCGGTGCTCGTCGACGGTGCGCCGCCACTCGGGGTGCTCCCGGGTGAGGCCCTCGGCCCCGGTGCCCACGTCGAAGCCCTGGTCACCGACCAGGCGGTGGCAGGGGCTGACGCTGCCGTCCGGGGAGTGCGTGTAGTACGTCCGGCCGCCCGAGCAGAACGCCAGCGCCGCCGCGCCCTCGGTGACCATCTGCACGGCCCGCTCGTACTCCAGCACGCCCTTGAACCGGTTGTCGGGGGCGAACAGCCGCGGGTAGTGGACCAGGAAGTCCTTGAACTGCTCCACGATGCCGGGCTGGAGGAAGTGGTTGATGTACTGGATGCCCTTCGGCTCGGACAGCTTCCGGTCCCCCAGCGTGAGGGCGATCGGCACCGTCGTGCCCTGCTCCACCGGGTAGACGCCCGGATAGATCTGGAAGTAGTCGAAGAGGTCGAGCCCCCACAGGTCGAGCACGCTCTCGGTGAGGCTGGGCTGCGCCGTCGCGATGGTCATCCGGGCCACCAGGGTGACGTCGTCGCCGCACGCCTCGCGCAGCCGGAACAGGTTGCGGATGATCCGGTCGTAGGAGCCCTTCCCGTTCTTGGACGGGCGGTTGGCGTCCTGGACCTCGCGGCCGCCGTCGATCGAGACCGAGACGATGAACCGGTGGTCGCGGAACAACTCCTCGACACCCTGGGGCATCAGGGTGAGGTTGGTCGAGATCCGGTGGACGAACTCGGTGCCCGAGCGCCCGGTGAGGTCGCGGGCGCGTTCGCAGATCTTGCGGATCACCGTGAAGTTCGCCAGCGGCTCCCCGCCGAAGAACTCGAAGCGGACCCGCTGCCCGGGCGCGGCGTAGCGGTGGATGAAGTCGAAGATCCAGGCGATCGAGTGCTCGCCCATCGCCTCGGTGATCCGGCCGTAGTCCCCGCCCTCGGCGAAGCAATACGTGCAGGCGAGGTTGCACACGTTCGTCAGGTTGACGTTGACCGCGAAGTCGGCGCCGTCGGAGAGCGCGCTCTCCCGGAGCCGGATGCGGTTGGCCTCCCGGCCGGTGGCGGCGCCGGCCTGCAGCCGCTCCCACGCCCGCCGCTCGTCCAGCCGCAGGTGGTCGACGCCGGAGGCCAGCCGCTCGGCGGTGTCCGCCGGGGCGAGCAGCAGCCGGTGGCTCCCGGTGATGAGGACGGCCGACAGGTCGTCGCTGAACGGCAGGACGCGGTAGTCGGTCCCGTGCCGCATCGGACCCGCCTGCTCCGTCGTGCTCGCGGGCCCGGTCATGACCTGGCGCGGGGCTGGAAGAGCGGCAGCGGCGAGACGTCCTCGTTCAGCGTTCCGGCGGAGGCCTCCACGGTCGGGAAGTGCGCGCGGTCGAAGACCTGGTGGAGGCTGGAGGTGCACTGCGGCGGTACGGCCACCTGGACGCCGACCTCGCCCGCCGTGCTCTTGGCCGCGATGTACCGGAAGCTCTCCTGCGGGGCCAGGTCGATGACCTGCCAGCCCTGGTCGGCGGCCGGGTCCCCGTAGCGGCGGTGGTAGGCCCGCACCGGCGCGGCGGAGGTGTTGCGCACCTGGACGTGCAGGGCGCGGACGTCGCCGTGCCAGTCGAAGCGGGCCAGGTCCAGGCCCTCGGCGGCGGGGAGTTCCGGCACCCGGGCGCGCGGGCGGGCGTCGGGCAGCAGGACGATCGGCGAGCGGGCGCCGCAGCCGATGCAGGCGCCGGCCGCGTCCAGGCCGACCAGGTCGGCGTTCAGGCCGTAGCGGGTGATCTGGAGCTGCCCGCACCGGTGGCACCAGGTGTTGGTCGACTCCGTGTCGTACACGTTCCCCAGGTAGACGTGGTTGAGCCCCATGTCCATGGCGACCTTGCGGGCCCGTTCCAGCCGGTCGACGGGGGTGCGGATGGTGTTGGTCATCTTGTAGTCCGGGTGGAAGCGCACGAAGTGCGTGGGCACGTCGGGACTGAGCCGCTCGCCGACGAACCTCGCCATGTCCCGGGCGGTCGCCTCGTCGTCGCTGAGGTCGGTGACCATCAGCGTGGAGACCTCGACGTGCTTCCCGGCCCGGAACACCTGCTCGGTGCCCTCCAGGACCGGTTCCAGCCAGCCCTTGGTGATCTTCCGGTAGTACTTCGGGTCCAGGGACTTGATCGACACCGAGAAGATGTCGATCACCGGGATCAGTTCCTCGATCGCCTCGCCGCTGATGAAGAACGCGGACTTGTAGAGGTTGACGATTCCCGCCGCCTTGGCGAGGGCGGCCGTCTCCACGACGAACTCGTGCCACACCACCGGGTCGTTGTAGGTCCAGGAGATCACCTTCACGCCGTGCCGGACGGCGATGTCCACGACCTCCTCGGGCGTGTAGTGGTAGACGTCCTTGTCCTCCACGTGGCGCGCCTGCGACGTCTTCCAGTTGTGGCAGTAGTCGCAGTTGAGCATGCAGCCGACGTTCCCCATCGAGAGGATCCGGGCGCCGGGCGCGTAGTGGAACACCGCCTCGGTCTCGATGGTCTCCTCGGTGGCGTGGACCGAGCGCCCGTAGTTCAGGGTCACCAGGCGGCCGTCCCGGTTGGCCCGGACCATGCAGAATCCGTGCTGGCCGGGGCGGATCCGGCAGTTCCGGGGGCTGAGATGACATCGGACCACGCCGTCGTCCAGGCGTTCCTCCAGCCTGGCGGGGCGCGGTTCCTTGTCCCAGGTGTTCTGCGACATGGCTGTTCCTTCCGTGCGGTGGTACGGACACGGTGGTACGGAGGCGGTGGTGCGGCGGCGACGGGTCGGGGCCGGACGGATCGGGGCCGGACGGGTAGATCCCGGACGGCCCGGCGCGGTCGTCCGCACCGGGCGGGCCCTCCGGATCAGGCCGTCGCCGGAGGAGGTGCGGTCACGTGCGCGGGGCACGCCGGGACGGGGCGCGCCGGGGCGGCGCGGTCGGGCAACCCGAATTCCCGCACTGCAGTGCGGAATTCGACATCGGCCCGCCCGTACATCCGCCCGTACATCCGCCCGTGGTCCGGAACCCCACTGTCCCGGTTTCTCGCTTTCACCGGGCGGGCCGGTTCCGCGCGGGTTTCCGCGGTCACGAACGTCAAGCGGATCTCACTTTCCCTCATGACGAAGCCACTGCTGAGAAAAACGCCTCGCGAAGAGGCCGAAGCGGAGCGGGAGTTCGGTGAGAAATTCGCCAACTGCGATGAGCTTCGGCGTATGGGCTCCCGCCTGTCAAGAAGTCCGCGTGCCGCCCGATCCGGCCAACACCTCGAAGCGGACAGCGCCCTCCGGTCGCAGCGGGGCGCAGGTTAGGCAAGCCTCACAAACGGTGATCTCGCGCCTGCCCAGCGGGTTCCCGGGCCGGGGAACGGCGGGGGCCGATCCGGCGGGGCGGCGCGGCCGGGATCGCCCGATGTGGGAGGAGGGCCGAAAATCGCCGCCGGTCGGCGGAATACCTGCTGTCACAGAGCCGATCGGCCGCCCCACCCGCCGCTCGCCGAGCACCGGTAAAGGCGGTCCCGAGGGGGGGCGTGTGGAGCGGCCGGGGCAACGAGGGGGCGGCTGTTGGGAATTCAGGGGGCGGTGGGGCCGGACGGGGAGAGGATCCGGGAGAGGCCGAAATCGAAGCGCTCGGTGAAGGCGGCGTCCTCCATGTGCGGGACGACCCGGGCGAGCGCCGGGTAGTCGCCGGCGGCGAGGGCCGGGCCGAGGGTGTGCACGCCGCCCTGGGCGGCCAGGGCCTGCTCCTCCTGGGTCAGGCCGAGGGTCAGGTACTGGATGGTCCAGAACACCCAGGACGCGCGGCGCTCGTCCAGGCCGCCGTCGAGGAGCGCGGCGATCATCGCGTCGGCGAAGCGCAGGGTGCCGGGCTCGGCGGCATAGGTGCCGGCGACGATGACCGCGCCGTCGCGGTGGGCCAGCAGGCACCGGCGGTAGCGGTGGGCGAGTTCGCGGGCCCGCTCGTGCCAGGGCGCGGGCAGGTCGTCGAGCGGGATCTCGCCGACGATCGCGTCCGCCATGAGTTCCAGCAGGCGGCCCTTGGTCTTGGCGTGCCAGAGCACGGTGTTCATCCGGACGCCGAGCCGTTCGGCGACGCCGCGCACGGAGACGGCGGCGGCGCCCTTGTCGTCCAGCAGGTCGAGGGCGGCGCGGACCACCGTGTCGGCGTCGAGTCGGGTCCGGGGGGCATCCGGGGCTTGCTTCTTGGTCACTGACCTAGTCTACTGGAGCCAAGTCATTGGTCACTGACCAAGAGAGGGATGAGTCATGGAACAGGTCGTCATCGCCGGCGGGGGCCCGGTCGGGCTCTGGCTCGCCGCCGAACTCCGGCTGCAGGGCATCGAGGTCACCGTGCTGGAGAGCCGCGCCGAACCCGACCCGCACTCGCGGGCCACCACCGTGCACCCGCGCACCCTGGAACTGCTGGCCTCCCGCGGCCTGGTGGAGCCCTTCCTCGCCGAGGGCGTCCGCATCCCCGGCGGGCACTTCGCCGCCCTGCCGCCCCGGCTGGACTTCAGCCGGCTGGACACGCCGTACCCGTTCACGCTCGCGCTCCCCCAGGTGCGCACCGAGGAGCTGCTGGCCGAACACCTCCGCTCGACCGGCGCCCGGCTGCTGCGCGGACACCGCGTCACCGGGCTGGACCAGGGCGACGACGCGGTCACCATCCACGTCCACGGCCCGGACGGCCCCTACCGGCTGCGCACCGCCTACCTGGTCGGCTGCGACGGCACCCGCAGCACCGTGCGCGAGGCGGCGGGCATCGGCTTCCCCGGCACCCCGGCCACCGCCTGGGCCTGGATGGCGGACGCCGTGCTCGACGCACCGCCGCGCTGGCGCTCCGTCTCCAACGAGCAGGGCACCGTGATGGTCTTCCCGCTGCCCAGCGGGGTGCACCGGGTGGTCGGCAACGACACGGCGACCGTCCACACCAAGCCCGGCCCGCTGACCTTCGAGCAGCTGCGCGCCAAGGTCCGCGGGATCACCGGGACGGACTTCGGGATGCGCGAGGCCGGCTGGATCTCCACCTTCGGCAACGCCTCCCGCCAGGCCGACCGGTACCGGCACGGGCGGGTCCTGGTGGCGGGCGACGCCGCGCACTCGCACTTCCCGGCCGGCGGGCCCGGACTCAACGTCGGCATGCAGGACGCCGCCAACCTCGGCTGGAAGCTCGCCCGCACCATCACCGGCGCCGCCCCCTACGGCCTGCTCGACAGCTACCACGCCGAGCGCCACCCGGTCGGCGTGGAGCTGCTGCGCTCCACCCACGCCCAGTCCGGGCTGATGACCGACCACTCGCCGACGACGCTGGCCCTGCGCGGTCTGCTCGCCGAACTCATCACCGGCGTCGACGAGTTCTCGGACGAACTGGCCGGTCGCGCGGCCGGCCTCGCGACCGCCTACCCGGCCGACCCCGGCAGCGGGGCGCACCCGCTGACCGGCTCCCGGGCGCCGGACCTGAGGCTCGCCGGGCCCGCGGACGGCAACGGCCTGTTCACGCTGATGCGAGGAGGCCGCCACGTCCTGCTCGACCTCACCGGCCGGGCCGGCGCCGAGTTCGCCGCCCTCGCCCACGCCACCAGCCCGGGCGTCACCGTGCACAGCGCGCCGCTCGGCACGTCACGGCCCGCCTGGCGCGGTGTCACCGCCGCCCTGGTCCGGCCCGACGGGCACCTGGCCTGGCTCACCGAGGAACAGCACCTCCCCGCACTGGTCAAGGCCGCCCACACGGCCGTCACGGCGACGACCGCCCACCCTTCCGCCGCGGTCCCTCTACGCTGAGGACCGGTCGGCCCACGGGCGCCCCCTCCGGAGCCCCGAGGGCCGGCGGCAGCCGCTCGCGCAGGTCCGCGGCGCCCGCCCCGCCGACCTGATACCGCTCACCACCACACCGGCCACCCGCCGAACCCGCACCGGAGGCGCCCGATGACCACCCTCCACCTCGGCGTCGACGCCGGCGGCAGCCACACCCGCGCCGTCCTCCTGGACGCCGCGGGCGCCGTCCGGGGCCGCGGCGAGAGCCCCGGCGCCAACCCCGCCGGAGAGGGCCCGGAGCCGGCGCTCGACCGGCTGGCGGCGGCGGTCACGGCCGCCCTCGACGGGCGCGGCCCGGGCCGGATCGCCGCCTGCCTGATCGGCCTCGCCGGGTACCGCTCCCTACCGGACCCGGACGCGTTCGCCGAGCGCTGCCGGGCCGCCCTCGGCCTCCGCCACCCGGTGCGGCTCGTCCCCGACACCGTCCCGGCCCTGGCCTCCGGCGGCGTCACCGACGGCCACGGCACCGTCCTGATCGCGGGCACCGGCGCGATCTGCGTCCGGCTCGCCGGTGCCCGCACGCTCGCGCGCGGCGGCGGGCTCGGCTGGCTGCTCGGCGACGAGGGCGGCGGCTTCTGGCTCGGCCGCGAGGCCCTGCGCCACGCCCACGCCGACCCGGCCGGCCCGCTCGGCACCGCCGTCCGCGCCCGCTGCGCCGCCGACTCCCCCGAAGCCCTGCTCCACTGGGCCTACGCCGGCCCGCCCCGCCGGCTCGCCACCCTCGCCCCGCTGGTCTCCCGGCTCGCCGCGCAGGGAGACCCGGCCGCCCGCGCCATCGCCGACACCGCCGCCGACCACCTGGCCGGCCTCGTCCGCGCCACCGCCGCCCCCGCCGAACCGCTGGTCCTCACCGGCTCGGTGGCCACCGCCCCCGGTCCGATCCGCGAGCGCCTCCACCACCTCCTCGCCGACCTCCACCCCCGCCTCCCCCGCACCGACGCCGCCACCGCCGCCGCCCACCTCGCCACCCGCCTCGCCGCCGGGCGGTAGGCGGTAGGCCGTAAGCGGTAGACGGTCCCGACGGATCACCAACTCCACTGCACCCCACCGGAAATGGCATGCACGCCACTAGCCAACCGGTCAGTAACGCCCCTACCGTCGAGCTCCCGTGGCTTCGACGGAGGAGCTCCCCTTGCGCCTACGCCCCCACCCCCTGCGCTTCCCGGCCGCCGCCGCAGCGTCGGCCCTGCTCGTCACCGCCGCCCTGACCACCACCCCCACCGCCGCCGCCCCCGCCGCCCCGACCGCCACCGCGGCCGACTACTGCGGCGGCCACTGCCGGGACATCCTGCCGCCCGGCGAGAACGGCAACGCCACGCTCGCCGAGATCCTGCTCAACCGGATGTTCGGCAGCCGCCCCGCCCACACCGACGACCAGCTCGGCCCGTACGCCGCCCTCGCCTCCGGCTACCCGGGCCTGACCGAGGCCAAGCTGCGCGACTTCTTCAACGACGCCTCCTTCGGCGTCCCCGCCGACCAGGTGGCCAGCACCATCAGCCCGCGCGCCGACGTCACCATCGTCCGCGACAAGGCCACCGGCGTCCCGCACATCACCGGCACCACCCGCTACGGCACCGAGTACGGCGCGGGCTACGCCGCCGCCCAGGACCGGCTGTGGGTGATGGACCTGTTCCGGCACGTGGGCCGCGGCCAGCTGTCCGGCTTCGCCGGCGGCGCCGCCGCCAACCGCCAGCTGGAGCAGAACTTCTGGCAGGCCGCGCCGTACACCGAGGCGGAACTGCAGCAGCAGATCGACGCCCTGTCGGCCCGCGGCGGCCGGGCCGCCCAGGCCCTCACCGACGCGAACGCCTACCTCGACGGCATCAACCAGTACGCCAAGGAGTCCTACAACGCCCGCACCTTCCCCGGCGAGTACGACCTGACCGGGCACATCGACCCGATCACCAACGCCGGGTCGATCGAGCCGTTCAAGCTGACCGACCTGGTCGCCCTGGCCTCCGTGGTCGGCGCCCTGTTCGGCTCCGGCGGCGGCGGTGAACTCGCCTCCGCCCAGGTCAAGTCGGCCGCCGAGGCCCGCTACGGCAAGGACGCCGGGGACGCGGTCTGGAAGTCGCTGCGCGAGGCCGACGACCCGGAGGCCGTCCAGACCCTGCACGACGGCCAGCGCTTCCCCTACGCCCCGGTCCCCGACGCCCCGCAGGGCGAGGCGCTGCCCGACCCCGGCTCGGTGGTGCCCGAGCGGATGATCTACGACGCCACCGGCACGGGCGCCGGCGCCGCGAGGACCGCCGCCCCGGGCGTGCTGCCCGGCAACCTGCTCACCGCCAAGCACGGCATGTCCAACGCGCTGCTGGTCTCCGGCGCCCACACCGACGACGGCCACCCGGTCGCCGTGTTCGGCCCGCAGACCGGCTACTTCGCCCCGCAGCTGCTGATGCTGGAGGAGATCCAGGGCCCCGGCATCAGCGCACGCGGCGCGGCCTTCGCCGGCCTGAGCTTCTACGTGCAGCTCGGCCGCGGCCAGGACTACGCCTGGAGCGCCACCTCCGCCGGGCAGGACATCACCGACACCTACGCCGTCCCGCTCTGCACCACCGACGGCTCCCCGGCCACCACCGCCGCCAACTCCTACCTCTGGCACGGCCAGTGCGTCCCCTTCGACCGGCTGGAACGCAAGAACACCTGGAACCCGACCACCGCCGACTCCACCGCCGCCGGCTCCTACACCCTGGTGATGTACCGCAGCAGGTACGGCCTGGTGACCGCCCGCGGCACGGTCGGCGGCGCCCCCGTGGCCTTCACCTCGCTGCGCTCCACCTACCGGCACGAGGCGGACTCCATCATCGGCTTCCAGGAGCTCAACGACCCCGGCGCGGTGCACGACGCGGCGGGCTTCCAGCAGGCCGCGCAGGACATCAACTACACCTTCAACTGGTTCTACGCCGACTCCCGCGACATCGCGTACTACAACTCCGGCAGCAACCCCGTACGCGCCCCCGGGGTCGACGCCGGCCTGCCGCTGCGCGCCGAACCGGCCTACGAGTGGGCCGACTTCGACCCCGCGACCAACACCGCCCGGTACACCCCGGCGGCCGAGCACCCGCAGTCCGTCAACCAGGACTACTACATCTCCTGGAACAACAAGCAGGCCGACGGCTTCACCTCGGCCGGGTTCGGCAACGGCTCGGTGCACCGCGGCAACCTGCTCGACGACCGGGTCAAGACGCTGCTGCGCAACGGTGGCAAGGCGAGCCGGGTCTCGCTCACCCAGGCCATGGCCGGCGCCGCCCTGGCCGACCTGCGCGCCGAGGACGTCCTGCCGGACCTGATCCGGGTGCTGCGCAGCGCCCCCGTCACCGATCCGGCCGCCGCCACCGCGCTCCAGCAGCTGGAGGCCTGGCTGGCCGGCGGCGCCCAGCGGAAGGAGACATCTCCGGGCAGCCACGGCTACGCGGACGCCGCCGCGATCCGCGTCCTGGACGCCTGGTGGCCGCTGGTCGCGGAGGGCGTCATGCGGCCCGGCCTCGGGGACCAGCTGTTCGCGGCCCTGACCGGCGCCCTGCAGATCAACGAGTCGCCCTCCGGCGGCCAGACCGGTCCCGGCAGCGGCGGCCCCGTGAGTGCCAACGAGGCGATCCCGCACAAGGGTTCGGCCTTCCAGTACGGCTGGTGGAGCTACCTGGACAAGGACCTGCGGTCCGTCCTGGGCGACCAGGTGGCCGGCCCGCTGGCCCGCCCGTACTGCGGCGGGGGCGATCTGGCGGCCTGCCGGGGCGTGCTGCTGGACACCCTGAAGCGGGCGGCCGCCCAGACCCCGGCCCAGGTCTACCCGGGCGACGCGGACTGCTCCGCCGGCGACCAGTGGTGCGCCGACACGATCATCCAGCGCCCGCTCGGCGGTGTCACGGACGACAAGACCACCTGGCAGAACCGTCCGACCTACCAGCAGGTGGTGCAGTTCCCGAGCCACCGCTGAACCCATGCCGCTGTCTTCCACCCGGGCGGGGCACCCGCGTGGAAGACAGCGGCCCGGGCCCGACGGGCGGGGACGGGGCGCAGCACCTAGCGTGGTCCGGGGCGACCGGGGCGGCACCGCCGCCGAGGTCGGCGACCCCCGATCCCCGCAGAGGCCCCACACAGGCCCAGGAGGTAAGCCGACCATGACCGTCTCCCTGTCCGATCTCACCGGGGACTACGTCCTCGACCCCGCCCACACCCGGATCGGCTTCGTGGCGCGCCACGCCATGGTGACCAAGGTCCGCGGCTCCTTCACCGCCTTCGAGGGCAGCGCCCACCTGGACGGCGCCGACCCGGGCCGTTCCACCGCCCGGGTGACGATCCGGACCGACAGCATCGACACCGGCGTCGAGCAGCGCGACCAGCACCTGCGCACCAACGACTTCCTGGACGTGCCGAAGTTCCCGACCATCGCCTTCGCCACGACGGCAATCGAGCCGCGCGGGGACGGCGAGTTCCGGGTGACGGGCGACCTCACCGTCAAGGACGTCACCCGCCCGGTCACCATCGACGTCGAGTACACCGGCAACGCCGTCGACCCCCAGGGCAACCTGCGGGTGGGCCTGGAGGGTTCGGTGACGATCAGCCGCAAGGACTTCGGGGTGACCTGGAACGCGGCCCTGGAGAGCGGCGGCGTCCTGGTCGGCGACAAGGTCGTCCTGGAGTTCGACGTCTCGGCCGTCCGGCAGGGCCAGTAGCGGCCGCAGGAACCCCTGAGGCCCGCCATCCCCCGCCCGCCATCCCCCGCCCACCGGGCCCCGAAATCCGCCGGACCGGGCGCCGCAGGTCCGGTTAGGCTCCTGACATGGCGACAGACGGCTCCCTCGCAACCGGCCAGCGCTCCCTCGGCGATCCCACCCTCGACTACCCGTTGTGGCCCCCGCTCACCGCGGGCTGTCCCCGCACCGGCACCGAGGACGTGTCCTACCCCGTCGAGGTCGACTACGCCTACCTCAAGGCCGACGCGGCCGCCCTGTTCGCCCCGGGGGCGGACGCCGGGGCGCCGCGCGGCGGGCTGGAGCGGTGGGCCCCCCTGTTGCCGCCGCTGCTCGCGCCGGGCCTGGGCGAGGGCGGCACGCCGCTGGTCGAGCTCGAACCCGGGGTGTACGTCAAGGACGAGGCCCGCAACCCGACCTGGAGCCACAAGGACCGGCTGAACCGCTGCACCACCAGCGCCGCCGTGGGCGTCGGCGCGCCCGGGATCGCGGTGGCCTCCTCCGGCAACCACGGCGCGTCCGCCGCCGCCTACGCCGCCCGGGCCGGGCTGCGCTGCGTGGTGTTCACCGGGCCCGACTTGCCGCCGGCCGTCGACGCGTTCCTCAACGCCTACGGCGCCGTCGTGCTGCCGGTGCCGTGGGAGGCCCGCTGGCCGCTGCTGCGGCAGGTCGTGGACCGGCTGGGCCTGCACCCGGTCAGCAACCTCACCACCACCCACACCGGCCACGCCTACGGCCCCGAGGGCTACAAGACGGTGGCGTACGAGATCTTCCGGGACATCGGCGTGCCCGCCGCGGTGTTCGTGCCCACCGGCTACGGGGAGCTGCTCTTCGGCGTCTGGAAGGGCTTCAGCGAACTGCACCGGCTCGGCCTGGCCGACCGGGTGCCGCGCATCGTCGCCTGCGAGTCCGCGTCCGGCGCGCCGCTCGCCCTGGCCGTCCGCCAGGGCCTGCCGGCGGCCCGGGTGACGGTGGGGCCGAGCGAGGCGTACTCGATCGCCTCCCCGGTCGGCGGTTACCGGGGCGTGGTCGCGGTCCGCGAGAGCGGCGGCCGGGTGCTGACCCTGGACGACGGCCAACTCGCGGCCGCCCAGGCCGAACTGGCCCGCTCCGGGCTCTGGACGGAGCTGTCCGCGGCGGCCGGGCTCGCGGGGCTGCGCAGCCTCGGCGGCGTCGAGGGCCTCGGGGAGGCCGAGGGGCCGGTGGTGTGCGTGTCGACGTCCAGCGGTTTCAAGGACCGGGGCGTCGGCGCGCGGTCGACCGCGCCGGTCGCCCCGGAGTGGGACGAGGTCCGCCGCCGGCTGCACACGGCCGGAATCCGAGGCTAGCGGGCTTCCGCGCCAACTCCCCCCCGCCGTTGGAGGCCTGCTGTTCGCCGTCCGGTTCTCCGGCGTAGGGTTGGCGTTCGCCGCGGCCGCCCAGGCTGGTCCGGATCCGCACCGCCCCCGCTCCTCCCCGTGCGTCGAAGGGCTGTCACCGTGTTCCGTTCCCCCCGCCGTCTGCTGCCGCTGGCCGTCGCCGTCGCGGCGGTGCCCGTACTCGCCCTGCCGGTCGTCCCGGCCTCCGCGGCCTCGTACGGCACTCCGACGATCACCTTCTCGGCCGGCTACCTGTCCGGCGCGGTCGGCGCCACCGGCGACCCGACGGTGTCCGTGGCGGTGGCGCAGAGCGGGGCCGCGGCCTCGGCGCTGACCGTCGCCGCCTCGGCGAGCACCCGCAGCGCCGTCGCGCGGACCGGCGACGTGGCGGTGACGGGCACCGGCGGCACCCGCACCCTGGCGGTCGCCGCGCAGGGCGTCGGCTACACCGACCTCACCATCAAGGTGACCGGCCTGGGCGGCAAGACCGCGACCCGCACCCTGCACTACGCGGCCTCCCCCGCCGTCCAGTTCCCGGCCGCCAGCCGCTACCTGACCGGTTCCAGCGACGCCTCCGCCGCGGTGGACGCGGGCGGCGGCTACATCCTGGTCGGCGACGACGAGTCCAACGTGCTGCGGCTGTACGACCGCAACGCCTCCGGCGCGCCGGTCCGCACCTGGGACTTCAGCTCCGCGCTCGGCGTCTCCAAGGAGATCGACATCGAGGCCGCGGCCCGGGTCGGCGACACGATCTACTGGACGGGCTCGCTCGGCAACAACAAGGACGGCAAGGTCAAGCCGGACCGGCACACCGTGTTCACCACGAAGGTCACCGGCTCGGGCGCCAACACCCAGCTGTCGCTAACCGGTTCGTACCACGGCCTGCGCGACGACCTGATCGCCTGGGACGGCGCCCACGGCGACCGCTACGGCTTCGCGGCGGGCGCGGCGGACGGCCAGGCGCCCAAGCAGATCGACGGATTCAACGTCGAGGGGCTGGAGTTCGCCCCGGGCAGCACCACCACCGCGTACATCGGCTTCCGCGCGCCGCTGACCCCGGCGGTCACCGGCGGCCGCGCGCTGCTCGTCCCCGTCACCAACCTCCCGTCGCTGCTGTCCGGTTCGGCCTCGCACGCGACCTTCGGCGAGCCGGTCGAGCTGGACCTCGGCGGGCTCTCCATCCGCGACCTGCGCCGCAACGACCTCGGCCAGTACCTGATCGTGGCCGGCTCCTGGTCCGCCGAGGACAACTCCGCCCCGTACGCCCTCTACCGCTGGAACGGGCAGCCGGGCTCCCAGCCGGTCAAGCTGGTCGACCTGCCGACCAGCGACGCCGGCGCCTGGGAGGCCGTCCCGGACGTGCCGAACCTGGACGCCCCCGGCGCCCGGGCCCAGCTGATCACCGACGACGGCTCCGCCGACCTGTACGGCGACGGCACCGCCGCCAAGGACCTCGCCCAGCCGGAGTGGAAGAAGTCCCGCTCCACCTGGTTCACCCTGAACTGACCTGCGCCCGGCCGGGGCGGGCCCACGAACCGCCCGCCCCGGCCGGCCCCGCGGACCGCCCGGCTCAGAGTTCGACGAGCACCTTGCCCCGGTTCGCGGAGCGGTCCACGTACAGGCTGCGGTAGGCGGCCGGGATGTTGTCGAAGCCCCGGTGGACGGTCTGCTGGTAGCCGAGGTCGCCGCTGCGGACGAGGGCGCCCAGTTCCTGCCGCAGCGCCGACCAGTTCTCCTCGGTGAACCACTCCAGCGAGAAGATGCCGCGGATGGTGGTGCGCGGGAACATGATCATCGGCAGCAGTCGCGGGCCCGCCCAGTCGCCGCCGACCTGGCTGCCCCACTGCCAGCAGACCGCGACCCGGCTGTCCACGGCGAGCTGGGAGAAGACCGCGTCGGTGAGCGCCCCGCCGAGGCTGTCGAAGTAGCGGTCGATGCCGGCCGGGGCGAGCTTGGCGATCTCCTCCCGCAGCCGCTCGGGGTCGTCGCCGTCGCGGTAGAGCAGGACCGCGTCGAAGCCCAGCTCACGCAGCCGGGCGGCCTTGGCCGGGGTGGCCGTGGTGCCGATGACCCGGGCCCCCCGGTGCCGGGCCAGCTGTCCGACCACCGATCCGACCGCCCCGGACGCCCCGCTGACCAGCACGGTGTCCCCCGGCCGGACCTTGAGGAACTTCTCGACCGTGCCCCAGGCGGTCATCCCCGGACCGCCGAGGACGCCGAGGGCGGTGGAGAGCGGCAGGGCGTCGTCGTAGTCGCCCCGGTCCAGCCGCCGGTAGGCGGGGAAGACCATCGGGAAGGTGCCGGTCTGCCAGAGCGCCGGGGCGCCGTTGCTGATCACGTGGCTGCGCCAGCCGCCGAAGCCCTGCACGAGGTCACCGACGGCGAAGGCGGCGTCCGGCCCGGCCTCCACCACCTCCATGATGGAGTCCGCGCCCATGTGGTCGCCGATCGGGGTGTCCAGGGCGATCCCCTGGAGGTACGGGTCGACCGAGACGTACCTGGTCCGCAGCAGCATCTCGTCCGCGGCGAGGCGGACGTCCACCTCCTCGACCACCTTCCGGTACATCCGCTCGACGTCCGGCACGCCGTCCACGTGCTCGCGGACGACCCACTTCTCGACCCTCATGAGGTGACTCCAAACCGCCGGTCGGCGGGCCCGACCGGTTCGATGACCAGGGTGGGCGGCGGCGCGCTGTCGTCCACGGCGGCGGTGAACGGCCGGCCGTCGTCGCGGCAGATGAACTGGACGACGTGCCGGCCGGCGGCGGCCGCCCGGATCAGTCCCCCGGTGGTCGCCCACACGCCGGAGAGGTAGAAGTTCGCCAGGCCGGGCAGCCCGGGCCCGTTGCGCTTGATCTCCTCCTCCAGCGTCTCGCCGCTCTCCACGAACGGCTGCCAGCCGAGCACCGTGCCGTCGTAGTTGCCGGTGTAGCGGACCTGGGTGAGCGGGGTGGACACGTCCTTGACCGCGACGGCGTCCCGCAGACCGGGGTGGTGCCCGTCCAGGAACTCCACGATGGCGTCCCGCACCCGCCGCTTCTCGCGCTGGTACTCGCGGCCGCGCCCCACCGGCAGGGTGTGCAGTTCCTCGCCCCGCCGCAGCCGCGGCGCCTGCTCCGGGCCGGTGCTCAACTCCCGCCAGGGGGCGATGTCGCAGAAGTAGCTGGCGTAGACGACGGTCGTCGCGGCGGGCGACAGCTCGGGGTAGTGGCGGCTGCGGAACTGGACGTTGATGCTGGGGTGGCGGATGCCGGTGAGCCGGTCGGCGACCTCGTCCTCCAGCAGGTAGGTGGTGCACGGGTCCCCGGCCGGGAAGGGGCGGCGCAGGCCCAGGAAGACGGTGAGGTAGCCGGGGAAGACCATGCCGGGCTCGGTGATGGTCCGGGTGTACAGCCGGCGGTAGGTGTCGTTCAGGTAGCGGCCCTTGAGCAGGTCCAGCATGGTGGTGCGTCCGTCGCAGGCGGCGACCACGATGTCCGCCCGGATCTCCCGTCCGTCACTCAGCCGCACCCCGACGGCCCGGTCCTGCTCGACCAGGATCTCGGCCACCTTGGTGTTGTAGCTGATCTCGCCGCCGAGCCGCCGGTAGCGCTGCTCGATCGAGCGGGCCAGCCCGAGCGAGCCGCCCTCCGGCACCCCGGCCGACTGCCCGGCGTGCGAGGCGAGTTGGAAGTAGGTGGGCAGCACCGGGAAGTTGGGGTGCTGCTCGTAGAGGACGAAGTTGAACGCCTCGCGCAGCAGCGGGCTCCGGAAGCGCGCCGAGTAGTCGCTCATCAGCACCGTGATCGAGCGCCGGATGACGTTGAAGTACGGCAGGAAGGAGGCGAGCATCCGCCAGCGTTCGGCCCGGCCCATCAGTCCGACCGGCTTGAGGAAGGGGTAACGGACCAGGGCGCGGCGGAACTTGCGCAGCCCTTCACAGAACTGCCGGATCCGACGGGCGTCCTCCGGGGCGAGGTCGAGCAGGTGCGCTTCGAGGCGGTCGGGGTCGGAGTAGAAGTAGACGGCGCGGCCGTCCCGGGTGCGCACCACGTTGAAGACGTCGAAGTTGCGCATCACCTTGCCCTGCAGCGCGCCGAGTTCGAGCCAGATCTGGTGCATCTCGTTGCCGGGGCCGCTGCCGAGCAGCCAGCTCACGCAGCAGTCGAAGGTGAACTCGCCGCGGTCCCAGGCCGTGCAGCAGCCGCCGGGGAGTTCGTGCATCTCCAGGACGGTGGTGCGGTAGCCGTTCATCTGCGCGTAGCAGCCGGTCGACAGGCCGCCCAGCCCGCCCCCGACGATCACCATGGTCTGCCTGCTGGTACTCGTTCCGGTCATTCCGGCACTCCCACGGTGGCCCGGTCGAGTTGCGGCAGTTTGCCCAACTTGCCCGCGTGCCAAGGTTCCTGGTTGTCACTGGGCCAGGCCCGGAACGGCCGGCCGAGCTCCCGGCAGAGGTACTGCGCGGCGTACCGGCCGCTGGTGGCGGCGCGGATCAGACCGCCGAGGCCGGCCCACTGGCCGGCCATCGAGAAGCCGCTCAGCCCGGGCAGCCGCATCCGGTCCCGGTTGACCAGCCGGTTGGCGGCGTCCTCGGCCTCGGAGAAGGCCTGCCAGGCGAGGATGCTGCCGTAGGTGTTGCCGGTGAACCGCTCGGTGGTCACCGGGGAGGCGACGTCCACGAGTTCGATCCGGCGGCCGAGCCCGGGGTACGTCCGCTCCAGGAACTCCCGGACGAACGCGGCGACTTCCTGCTTGCGCGCCCGGTAGGCGCGGCGGTCGCTGACCCGCAGGTCCTTCCAGGAGCGGTAGTCGCTGAAGTAGGTGCAGTGCAGCACCGACTTGCCGGGCGGCGCGAAGCCCTCCGCGTAGTCCGAGCGCATCTGGACGACCAGGCTGCGCTGGAGCGAGCCGGGCAGCCGGGCGCCCTGCTCGGGGGGCAGCAGGTAGGTGGTGCTGTGCGGTTCGCCCTCGGGCAGCGGGCCGTCCACGCCGACGAAGGCCGAGACCACGGCCGGGTACAGGTTGCCGGGCTTGTCCAGCAGCTCGCCGTACAGCCGGTCGGTGGCGGGGCTGGACCAGCGGCCTTCGAGCAGCCGGTCGAGCACCGTCGGCCCGTCGCAGGCGGCCACCACGTGGTCGGCGAAGTGCCGGGAGCCGTCCCGGAGTTGGACGCCGACGGCGCGGTCCCCCTCGACCAGGATCCGCTCCACCCGGCAGCGGTAGCCGATCACCCCGCCGAGCGAGGTGTAGCGCTCCTCCACCGAGCGGGCCAGCCCGAGCGAACCGCCCTGCGGGAAGCCCGCGTTGCCGTTGTGCGCGGCGGCCAGGGTGTACAGGTACGGCAGCAGCGGGAAGCCGGCCGGCTCCTGGAGGAACATGTTGGGCAGCGCCCGCCGCAGCAGAGGGTCCTGGAAGCGCTCGGCGAAGCCGCTCATCGGGGTCGTCGCGGTCCGCCAGAAGAGCCGGAACGCGGGCAGCACGGTGCGCAGGGTGCGCAGCCGCTCGGCCGGGCCGCGCAGCGGCGGCGGGGTGAGGTCCCAGGGCAGGTCGATGGCGGCGAAGCGGCGCAGGTCCCGGCAGAAGGCGCGGATCGGCTTGGCGTCGCCGGGGGCGGTGGCCAGCAGGTGCTGTTCCAGCCGGTCCGGGTCCCCGTAGAAGGTGACGGCGCGGCCGTGTTCGTCGACGACGCGGTTGAAGACGTCGAAGCGGGTGATCGACTTGCCGTCGAGGGCGCCGAGTTCGCGCCACACCTGGTTCGCGCCGGTGCCCTCGGCGGTGCCGATCAGCCAGTCGATGCAGTAGTCGAACAGGTAGCCGTGCCGGGACCACGCGGTGCAGCAGCCGCCGGGCAGCACGTGCTTCTCGAAGATCCGGGTCTCCAGCCCGCTCATCTGCGCGTAGCAGCCGGTGGAGAGCCCGCCGATGCCCGCGCCGATCACGATGACCCGGGGCGGGCCCCCGGGGGCCCGCTCCCGGCTCGACCAGTCCGGCCCGCGCTCAGGCCCGGCCATCGGCGGTGCCTCCGGCCAGGATGGCGCCCGCCAGTTCGGCGTTGCGGGCGGCGAATTCGGCGTCGAGCATCTCGGCGTGGCTGCCGTGGCCGGAGTGGACGGCGGTGCCGGCGCTGGAGGCGCCGTGCCAGGAGCCGTGCTCGCCGCCCGCGTGCAGCGCCAGCCGGTCCCGTTCGCAGACGACGTTGAGCGGGGCCTTCAGGACGCCCAGGTTGGGGGTTCGGCTGCAGAACGCCAGGTAGTCCCGGGCCTGTTCGAGGGTCTCCTGGGCAACGATCCGGGAGCCGGTGTGCCGGTGCAGGTGCTCGTGGAGTTCGCGCTCGAAGACGGCCAGGTGCTCCTCGCCGAGCTCGAAGGGCTCGGGGATCCGGTAGGAGTCCACCACCAGGACGGAACTGACCGTACGGCCTCGGCGTTCGAGCTCCCGGGCCACCTCGAAGGCGAGGTTGCCGCCGAGCGAGTAGCCGAGCAGGACGTACGGCCCCGACTCCTCCAGCTCCTCGACCAGGTCGGCGTAGCGGGCGGTCTTGTCGTCGCCGGCGAGGTAGTTGAAGGCGGCGAGCCGGTGGTCGGGCAGGTGGGCGGCGAGCTGGCGGTAGACCAGGCCGTGGCCGCCGGCCGGCGGGAAGCAGAACACCGTCCGCCCTTCGGGCGCCCCGGGGTTGAACCAGAGGTACGGCTGGCCGCCGGCGACTTCGCCGGTGATGATCTGCTCCAGCGTGCGGGCCATCCCGTGCAGGGTGGTGACCTTGAAGAGCAGGCCGACCGGGATGCTGATGTTGAACTCGGTCTGCAGGTGGTGGATCAGCTCGATCAGCCGGATGGAGCTGCCGCCGAGTTCGAAGAAGTCGTGCTGGAGGCCGACCCCCGCCACGCCGAGCAGGTTGCTCCAGTGCTCGGCGGTGCGGATCTCGTAGAGGGTGACGGGCGGTTCGTGCTGCGCGTCGCCGGTGTCGATCCGGGGCTCGGGCAGGGCGGCCAGGTCGACCTTGCCGTTGGGGGTGAGCGGCAGGGCGGGCAGTTCGGTGAGGTGGGAGGGGATCATCACGGTGGGCAGGTGCTCGGCCAGGTGGCGGCGCAGTTCCCGGCGGTCCAGGGTGGTCCCCTCGGCGGGGACCAGGTAGGCGGCCAGCACGGCTTCGCCGGTGGCGTCCTGACGGACCGTCACGCAGGCCTGGGCGAGTTCGGGGCGGGCGGTGAGGTGGGCCTCGATCTCGCCGATCTCGATCCGGTGGCCGCGCACCTTGACCTGGTTGTCGATCCTCCCGAGCAGGTGGGCGGTGCCGTGGGCGTCCCAGTGGCCGAGGTCGCCGGTGCGGTAGAGCCGGACGGGCGGGCCGTCGAGCTCCAGGGTGGTGAAGCGCCGGGTGGTCTGCTCCGGGTCGTTCGGGTAGCCGGCGGCGACACCGGCGCCGCCGATCCACAGCTCGCCGGGCACGCCGGGCGGTACCGGCTCGCCGTAGTGGTCGAGGATGTACAGCGCGCTGTTGGGGAAGGGCCGGCCGATCGGCACCATCCGGCCGGGCTCCAGGGCGTCCGCGCCGCCCTCGTAGTAGCTGGTGTCGATGGTGGCCTCGGTCAGGCCGTAGGAGTTGACCAGCCGGGTATCCGGCCCGCACAGGGCGCGCAGCCTCCGGTGCTCGGCGGCCTTCCAGGAGTCGGAGCCGACGACCAGCAGCCGCAGGAAGTCCAGCCGCAGGCCCTCGCGTTCGCAGTGGGCCAGCAGGCCGCGGGCGACGGCGGGCACGAACTCGCCGCAGTCGACGGCCTCCTCGCGCATGGTGCGGTACAGCCGGGCGGTGTCGAACAGCAGGTCGCGGTCGACCAGGACGAGGGTGCCGCCGGTGCTCAGCGCCCGGGCGAGGTCGCCGGAGAACACGTCGAAGGCGGTCCCGGCCATCTGGAGGTGCACCCGGGCCTCGGTGTCGAGGCGGTACTCGGCGCGCCAGCCCGCGGTGACGGCGGCGAGGTTGCGGTGGTCGACCCGTACGGCCTTCGGGCGGCCGGTGGAGCCGGAGGTGTGGATGACGTAGGCGGGGCGGTCCGGGTCGGCGGCGGGCAGCGGGCCGCTCTCGGCGGCCGGCCGGTCGAGTTCGTCCAGGGTGACGGGGCGGACGGGCGCTTCGGTGCCGAACGGGTTCCGTTCGGCGACCACGACGAGGGCGGCTCCGGCGTCGGTCACCTGGTAGGCGAGCCGGTCGGCCGGGTGGCCGGGGTCGAGCGGCAGGTAGGCGGCGCCGGCCCGCCAGATCGCCAGCAGGACGACGATCAGCTCGGGTGACTTGTCCAGGCAGACCGCGACCACCGAGCCTTCGCCGACGCCCAGTTCGCGCAGCCGCAGGGCCGTCCGCTGGGCCCGCCGGTCGAGTTCGCCGTAGGTGAGGCGGCGGACGCCGTCCGGGCGGGGGGAGGTGACGGCGACGGCCTCGGGGTGTTCGGCGGCGGCCTTGGCGACGAGTTCGGGCACCGGGGTGTCGTGGTCGGCCCGCCGGTCGGCGCCGCTGAACCCGGTGAGGATGCGGCGGCGTTCGGCCTCGTCGAGCATCCGCAGCCGGCCGACCGGGCGGTCGGTGCCGGCGCTGGTCATGGCGTCCAGCAGGTTGCGGTAGTGCGCGGCCAGCCGCTCGACGGTGGCGGCGTCGAAGAGGTCGGAGTTGTACTTGAACACGCAGTGGAAGCAGCCGTCCGCGCGGTCCTCGTAGGCGGACAGCGTCAGGTCGAACTGCCCTTCTTCCTCGGGGAGTTCGATGTACTCCAGGCGGTAGCCGAAGCGCTCCACGGCGACCTTGTGGGTGAGCAGGATGAACATCGCCTGGAACACCGCCGAGCGGCTGGGGTCGTGCTGGAGCCCCAACTGCTCGACCAGCAGCGGGAACGGGTACTCCTGGTTGTCCAGGCCGCCGAGCACGCTCTCCCGCACCCGGGCCAGCAGCTCGGCCACGGTCGGCTCCCCGGCCAGGCTGACATGCAGCGGCAGCGGGTTGACGAAGTAGCCGTAGACGGAGGCGAACTCCTCCTGGGTGCGGCCGGTGACGGGGCTGCCGACCACGATGTCCTGCTGGCCCGACCAGCGGTGCAGCAGCAGGTAGTAGGCGCTCAGCAGCACCATGAACGGGGTGGCGTGGTGCGCGCGGGCCAGCTCGTGGACACGTGCGGTCAGGTCGGCGTCGAGCCGGAAGAACGCCGAGGCGCCGTTGTGGGTCTGCACGGCCGGCCGGGGCCGGTCGGTGGGCAGGGCGAGGGCGGGCATCTCGGCCGGCAGGTGGCCGCGCCAGTAGTCGAGCATCCGCCGGGCGTCGGGGCCGGCCAGGAAGCGGTTCTGGTGGTTGAGGAAGTCGAGGTAGCGGGCGGCCACGGCGGGGAGTTCGGGGGTGCGGCCCTGGCGCAGCGCCTCGTAGACCTCGAACAGCTCCTCGATGAAGGTGAAGGTGGAGATCGCGTCCGAGACGATGTGGTGGACGGCCTTCATCAGGACCCAGCGGTCCGGTCCGCGCCGGAACAGCCGCAGCCTGACCAGCGGGTCGTTCGCGAGGTCGTACGGCCGCCGGTACTCGGCGACGATCAGCGCGTGGATCTCCTCCCAGGGGCGGCCCTCGACGTCGAACAGTCCGGTGTCGGCCACCGCCTCCGGGCGGATCCGCTGGACCGGCCGGCCCTCCTCGGCGGTGAAGGCGGCCCGCAGCCCGGGGTGCCGGGCGACCAGCGCGCGGAAGGCGGCGAAGACCAGCTCGGGGTCGAGCTCGGCGCGCACCTCCACCGCGCCGCCGATGTTGTAGGCGAAGCCGTCCGGGTGCAGCTGGCGCAGGAACCACAGCGCCTGCTGGTTGTGGGTGAGCGGGTAGCGGGCCTCGTCGGTGTGCAGCTCGACCTCGGCCTGCTCGGGGCCGCCCTCGGCGTCGAGCCGCTCGGCCAGGCCGGCGACGAGCAGGTCGACCAGGTCGCCGACGGTGCCGTTGCTGAGCAGCGCCACCACCGGCAGGGCGACGCCCAGTTCGCCGTGCACCCGGGCGCGCAGCTCCATCGCGAGCAGCGAGTCCAGGCCGTGCGCGCCGAGTCTGGTGTCCGGGGCGATCCGCTCGGCGCCGATCCGCAGCACGGCCGCGGCGGCGGCGGTGAACCGCTCGGTGACGAGCCGGTGCCGGGTCGGCGGATCCGCCGTACGGTAGGCGTCCAGGAAGCCGCCGGTCTCGGCCGGGGCCTGCTCGGCGGCGCTGGCGGCCAGGTCGGCGACCAGCGGCGGCGGCGCGGGGTACCAGGCGAGGAAGGTCGGCCAGTCGACCACGGTGGCGACCAGCAGCTGGGCGCGGTCCTGGCCGAGGACGCGCTCCAGCACGGCCGTGCCGGCGTCCGGCGGGAGCGAGCTCATGCCGCGGGCGTCGCGGTAGTGGGCGACCAGGCCCAGTTCCTCGATCATGCCGGTGGCCCAGGGGCCCCAGTCGAGGCTGAGCGCGGGCAGGCCGGCGGCCCGGCGGTGGTGGGCGAGGGCGTCCAGGAAGGCGTTGCCGGCCGCGTAGTTGGTCTGCCCGGCGGTGGTGAGCAGCGAGGCGACGGAGGCGAACAGCACGAAGTGGTCGAGCGGTTCGTCGCGCAGCAGCCGGTGCAGCAGGTGGCCGCCGACCACCTTGGGGGCGTATCCGGCGTCGAAGGCGGCCCGGTCCATCTGCGGCACCAGCACGTCCTTGACCTGCCCGGCGAGGTGGAACACCCCGCGGATGGGCGGGCGTTGGCGCTGCCGGTAGTCGGCGAGCCAGGCGGCGAGGGCGGTCTCGTCGGTGACGTCGACCGGGGCGAGCAGCGGTTCGGCGCCGAGCGCCTGGAGTTCGCGCAGGAAGGCGATCCGCTCCCCGGCCGGGCTGGCGGGGTCGGTCCGGTACCACTGGTCGCGCTCGGGCAGCGCGGTGCGGCCGACCAGGATCAGCCGCCGGGCGCCGCGCCGGACCAGGGTGCGGCAGAGCAGCCGGCCGAGCGCGCCGAACGCGCCGGTGACCAGGTAGCTGCCGTCGGGGCGCAGGACCGGCGGCAGCGGGCGGGTGAGGCCCTCGGCCTGGCGGAGCCGGCTGGTGCGGCGGTGGCCGGCCCGCAGGGCGATCTCCTGCTCGTCCCGGGAGGCGAGTTCGGCGAGCAGCGCCTCGGCCTGGTCGAGCGGGTCGGCGGCGGGGTCGAGGTCGATCAGGGTGCCGCGCTGGGCGACGAGTTCCTGCTGCCAGAGCACCCGTCCGATGCCCCAGGCGGGTGCGCCGAGCGGCTCGACCCGGTCGGCGGGGTCGGCGGCCTGGGTGCCCCGGGTGACGATGTGCAGCCGGGCGTCCGGGAGGGCGGCGGGCAGGGCCTGGGCGAGGGCGATCAGCGCGTAGCCGCCGAGGGTGGCGAGCTGGTCGAGCCGGTCGGCCGTGGTGGTGTCGAGGGCGGGCTGGTCGAGGTTCCACAGCTGGACGACGGTGCGGTAGCCGGGGCCGAGGTCGGTGAGGAGCCGGGTGAGGTCCTCGGCGGAGTCCGGGCGGACGGTCGAGCGCCCGTCGCCGGGCCGGTAGCCGGTGCCGGGCCGGACCAGGTGGCAGCGGGCGCCGCGTTCGGCGGCCAGCGCGGCGAGGCGTTCGGCGAGGCCGCCGGCGTCGGCGAACAGCAGCAGGTCGCCGAGGTCCTGGTCGGCGGGCGCGGCCGGGGCGTCCGTCCAGGCGAGTTCGGTGAGCCAGCCGTCGATGGTGGCGAGGCCGACCGAGGCGGGGGCCTGCGCGACGTCGGCGACCCGGAAGCCGGTGATCCGGCCGACCGGGGTGCCGTCCTCGGTGTACAGGGCGAGGTCGCCGACGAGTTCGCCGCCGCCCTCGCGGGTGACGGTGGCGTGCGCCCAGATCGGCCGGTCGCCGACCTGGTCGAGCCGGACCTCCTCGATGGACACCGGCAGCCGCACGCCGCCGTCCTCGGGGGTGAGCAGCCGGGTGGCCAGCAGGGTCTGGAAGCAGGCGTCGAGCAGCACCGGGTGCAGCTGGTGGTCGGCCGCCTCGGGGCCGAGCCGGTCGGTCGGGCTGATCCGGGCCAGTGCCTCGCCGGGGCTCGCCCACACCTCCTGGACGGCCTGGAAGGCGGGCCCGTAGTCGTAGCCGCGGGCGGCCAGGAGCCGGTAGCAGTCGGGGCCGTCGAAGCGCTGTCCGCGCGAGCGGATCGCCTCGGCGTCCAGCGCCGGCCCGTGGGCGCGGCGCTGGCCGGTGCGGACCCGGCCGCCGGCGTGCACCACCGGTTCGCCGCCGGCCGGGGTGGAGGCGATGGTGAAGCGGGCGTCCTCCGGGGCGTAGCCGAGCTGGACGGGGGTGGGCTCGGTGTCGGAGAGGAACAGGGCCCGGTTCAGCTCGATCTCGGCGAGCACCACCTCGGTGCCGCCGGTGAGGGCGCGGACGGCCTGGGCGGCCATCTCCAGGTACCCGGCCGCCGGGAAGACCACCTGGCCCTCGATCCGGTGGTCGGCCAGGTAGGGCAGCCGCTCGGGGTCGAGTGCGGTGGTCCAGGCGGGTTGGGCGCTCGCGGTGCGGCGGCCGAGCAGCGGGTGGTCGACCTCGCCGAGCCGCACCTGCCGGACGGCGCTCGGCTCGACCCAGTACCGGTCGCGCCGCCACGGGTAGCCGGGCAGCGGCACCGGCCGGCCGGCCGGGTGCAGTGCGCGCCAGTCCGGTTCGACGCCCAGGGTGTGCAGTTCGGCGAGCGACCGGGTGAAGCAGGCGGGCTCGTCGGCGTGCCGGCGGATGGACGCCAGGGCGTGCGCGCCGTCGACGCACTCGCGGATCGCGTGGCCGAGCACCGGGTGCGGGCCGATTTCCAGGAACAGGCCGTGCCCGTCCTGGGCCATCCGTTCGACGGCGGCGCGGAAGCGCACCGGGTTGCGGACGTTGTGCCACCAGTACCCGGCGTCGAGTTCGGGGCCGCGGGCGAGGCCCTCGCGGGCGGTGAGGTAGAGCGGCAGCCGGGCCTCGTTGGGCTTGAGCGCGGCGAGCGCGGCGGTCAGCTCGTCCCGGATCGGGTCCATCCGCACGCTGTGGTACGGGACTTCGACCTCCAGGAAGCGGGTGAACACCTCCTGGCCGCGCAGGTCCTCGGCGAGTTCGCGCAGCGCGTCGGTGTCGCCGGCCAGGGTCACGGTGGAGGGGCTGTTGACGGCCGCCAGCGAGACCCGGGCGCGGTACGGGCGGATCCGGCGCTCCGCCTCGGCCTCCGGGAGGCCGACGGCGAGCATGGTGCCGGTGCCGGACAGCCGCTGCTGGAGGCGGCTGCGGGCGAGCACCACCCGGACGGCGTCGGCCAGGTCGTACACCCCGGCCTCGTGGAAGGCGGCGACCTCGCCGGTGCTGTGCCCGACCACCGCGTCGGGGCGCAGGCCGTGGCTGCGCCAGAGCGCGGACAGGCCCAGCTGGACGGCGAAGTTGGCGGGCTGGGCGAGCCAGGTCTCGGCCATCCGGGAGTCGGCCTCGTCGCGGTGCAGTTCGTCGAGCAGGGACCAGCCGGCCTGCTCGCGGATCTCCCGGTCGCAGGCCTGGACGGCCGCCCGGTAGACCGGTTCGTTCTCGTACAGGCCCCGGCCCATGCCCCACCACTGCGGGCCCATGCCGGTGAACACCCAGGCGAGGCGGCGCTGTTGGCGCTCCCGGGCGCGGCCCTGGAGCACCCTGGGGTGCGCCTCGCCGCGCTCGTGGGCGGCCAGCGCCTCGTCCAGGTCGTCCTGCGTGGAGTAGACCACCGCGAGCCGCTCGGGCAGGTGCTGGCGCCGGTGCGCCAGGGTGTGGCCGAGGTCGGCGAGCGGCACCCCGGCGGCGAGCTCCCGGCGGATTCCGGCGGCGAGTTCGGGCAGTCCGGCGGCGTCCTTGGCGCTCAGCGGCAGCACGGTGCAGGCCGGCTGCGGGGCCGGGGCGGCGGGCCCGGCGCTCGGCGCCTCCTCCAGCAGGACGTGCGCGTTGGTGCCGCCGAAGCCGAAGGAGTTGACGCCGGCCCGGGCCGGCCCGTCGTGCTCGGGCCAGTCGACCGGGGCGGTCGGGATGTCGAAGGGCAGCGCGGCCAGGTCGATGCCGGGGTTGGGCCGTTCCAGGTTGAGGTGCGGCGGGATCCGCCGGTGCTTGAGGGCGAGGGCGGTCTTGATCAGCCCGGCGACGCCGGCGGCGGCCTCGGTGTGCCCGATGTTGGTCTTCACCGAGCCGACGTAGCAGCGGTCGCCCGGGCGGCGGCCGACGCCCAGCACCCGGCCGAGCGCGGCCGCCTCGATCGGGTCGCCGACCGGGGTGGAGGTGCCGTGCGCCTCGACGTACTGGAGGCTGCCGGGCACCACCCCGGCCTCGGCGCAGACCCGTTCGATCAGGGTGACCTGGGCGTCCGCGCTGGGGACGGTGATGCCGTTGGTGCGCCCGTCCTGGTTGACGCCGCTGCCGAGGATGACGGCGTGCACCGGGTCGCCGTCGCGCAGCGCGTCCGACAGCCGCTTGAGGACGACCACGCCGACCCCCTCGGCCCGGACGTAGCCGTCGGCGGAGGCGTCGAAGGCGCGTGAGCGGCCGTCGGCGGACAGGAAGCCGCCCTTGGTCTCGGCGATCGTGTACTGCGGCGCCATGTGCAGCAACGCGCCGCCCGCCAGGGCGAGTTCGGTCTCGCCGCGGAGCAGGCTCTGACAGGCGAGGTGCACCGCGACCAGGGAGGAGCTGCAGGCGGTGTCGATCGAGACGCTGGGGCCGCGGAAGTCGAAGCAGTGCGAGATCCGGTTGGACACCATCGTCATCATGGTGCCGGTGGCGGTGTGCGCGGCGAGCGTGCGGAAGTCGAGGTCGGCGAACTGGAGGATCTTGTAGTCGAGGGTGAAGGCCCCCATGTAGACGCCGACGTCGCGGCCGGCCAGCTCGCCGGGGCGCAGGCCGCCGTCCTCCAGGGCCTCCCAGCTGACCTCCAGGAGCTTGCGCTGCTGCGGGTCCATGTGCTCGGCCTCGCGCGGGCTGATGCCGAAGAAGTCCGGGTCGAAGGTGTCGAACCCGTCGATGTAGCCGCCCCGGCCGCCGATCAGGCGGCCCGGTTTGGAGCGGTCGCGGCTGCCGAGCGTGCCGGTGTCGTAGCGGTCGGCGGGTGTCGCGGTGAGGCAGTCCCGGCCCTCGACGAGGTTGCGCCAGTAGGTCCGGTGGTCGTTGGCGTGTCCCGGCAGGCGGCAGCCGATGCCGGTGATCGCGATCCGGTCGCAGGGCACGGCGAAGGGCGAGGTGGTCATGATCCAATCCGAGGGTGATGGCGTGGCGGCGCGGACACGGGCGGAGGAAGAGCGGCCTCGCGGGCAGGGTCAGACGGACGGCTCGGCGGCCTTCACCTGGCGCCAGGGGTGCAGCAGGGTGGCGCCCACTTCGCCGGTGGCCGGGAAGGCGGCCGGATCGGCGAGGCCGACGGCGGTGGGCACCCGGCCGGGGCGCCAGGTGAAGCTGCCGAACACGTGGTCCCACAGCGAGAGGTCGGAGGCGTAGTGCCCGGCCTCAGCGAGGTCGGTGCTGTGGTGCAGTCGGTGGAGCTCGGGGCCGGCCAGCAGGTGGCCGAGGAGCCCGAGGCGGACGTCGATGTTCGCGTGAACGAAATACCCCTGCGCAAGAATGAATATTCCGACCACGAACACGGATTCCGCCGAGAAGCCGATCAGCGACAGCAAGAGTTGCACCACGGACTGCGCGACGAACACGTCGAGAATATGGTTCACGCCGTTGTTCGCGACATTCACCTTGTCCGGCACGTGGTGAACGCCGTGCAGGCGCCAGAGCCACCGGTTGTGGTGGGACCAGCGGTGGACGAGGTAGTCGCCGAGCGAGCCGACCAGCAGCGCGAGCGGGATCTCCACGGCGAACGGGAGCGCCGGACGGGCCGCCCCGAGCACCTGCACCAGCGCCGTCACCAGCCCCACCGCGACCGCGCCGCCGACCATGCTCAGCACGAAGTACACGGTGTACCAGCGCAGTTCACGCCCGCTCGGATGCCAGTCGGTCCGGTACGGGATCACCCGCTCCAGTACCGCCAGGTACCCGAGGACGCCGACCAGCACGAGGGGGGAGACCCGGTCGGGCTCCCAGTGGAAGTGCAGTGTGGCGACGGCCGTGCACAGCACCCCCAGGAGCAGAAGCGGATGAGCGAGCCGGCGTGCAATGGCGGACAGCACGCGCCCCCTTGGTTATTCGCGAACTAATGACTGGAAACGTCAGAGACTCTAGCGGGAGCGGTCAGCTGCGGCAGTCATTCGACGTGTTAACGCCATAAATAACCCGATCGGAGGAAGATCCGCGCACGAAGTTGACGCTAGGGCGGCGCGAAAGGGGCGCGTTTGTTCGTAGGCACTGGAGAAACCGGAGCGCAGCGAGGCCGGTTTCGCGCCGGGCGAGGTCGCACGCCCCCCTGTGGCGGGGTGCGGTCCGGACCCGGATCCGGCCACCGGTCCCGCGAGGGCGGCGCGGGTGGCACGGGGCGAGCGCGAACCGGGCGCGCGGGCGTGGGCGAACCGGGCAGCGCGGGCGTGGGCAGGGTGGGCAGCGCGGGCGGCGGCGCCCCTCAGGATCCCGCCAGCTCCGCCAGCCGCCACGCCGCGTCCGGCCGGTACGCCGCGAGGCGGTCGCGCAGGCCGCGCAGCTCGTACCCGACCAGGGCCGGCAGGGCCGCCGCCGGGGCGGTCTCCAGGGCGGGCCCGAGCAGCTGGACGGCCGTCTGCGGGTCGTGCGCGCAGGCGTGGCAGTCCGCCACCCGGACGGTGAACAAGAGCCGGCTGGAGGGGAGCTGGGCCGGGCCGAGCAGGCCGAGCGCGGTCTCGGCGGCGGTCAGCGCACGGCGGGCCAGCCGGGGGTCGTCGACGACCGCGGCGAGATCGCGCAGCGCGGCGGCCGCGCCGGACTCCACCCGCAGCCGCATCGAGGCGATGGAGAGCCAGGGCGCGTCGTCCTCGTCCCGGGCGCCGATGTGGTCCAGGTGCAGCCGGGCGCGGCCGAGGTGCCGGATGGTGGCCCGGACGTCGCCGGTCAGGGCGTGCGCACGGGCCTGGCCGATCTGGCCCATCGCGCCGGCCCAGTGCCGGCCGGGGGCGGCGCGGCCGGTCTCCCGGGCGTAGCCGAGGGCGGCGGCCGGGTCGCCGTCCATCCGGGCGAGGGTGCTCATGTCGCTCAGCGCGGCGACCTGGGTGGCCTGGTCCCCGGCGAGCTCCGCCCAGGCGAGCGCGCGGTCGAAGCAGGCCATCGCGGTGGCGTTGCGGCCGTCCTGCATCCGCAGCGCGCCCGCGGCGTGCGCGTGCTCGGCGGCCAGCCGGGCGAGCGGGCGGCGCTGCGCGGCGGGGGCGGCGGCGAGCCGGGCGAGCACGGCCTGCAAGGTGCGTTCGACGGCGGCGGCCAGGCCCGGCAGGCCGCCGGCCTCGCCGGAACGCAGGTGGGCGGCGAGCAGCCCGGTGAGGGCGTGTGCGGTAGCGGCGTCCAGCGGCGGCGCGGCGGCCGGGTTCGCGGCGCAGAACTCGGCGTGCAGCGCGGCGAGTTCGACCGGGCCGGGGACGTCGCAGCCGTCGGCGCCGTGCAGCGGGCAGAGCAGGCCGTAGTCGGGCAGCCGGGGCGGCGGCTGGGCGGGGGCGCTCCAGCGGGCCGGGCCGCCGAGCCCGTTCACGGCCGCGGTGGGCAGCGGGGGCCGCAGCAGGGCGGGCGCGAGGGGCGCCAGGGAGGGCAGTTCGGCGGTCTCGGCCCGCTGGCAGGCGGCCCGCAACTCACCGCCCGCGCCGAGGAGTTCGTCGATCCGGTCGGCGATCCGCGGGGTGACCCGGCGGGCGCCGTGCTCGATCTTGCTCACCGCGGTGTGGTCGTAGCCGATGCCGGCGCCGAGTTGGGCCTGGGTGAGGCCGGCCCGGCGCCGCCAGTGGCGCAGCCGGGCGCCGAAGTCCCGCCAGGCGCCGAGCTCCTGGGCGGGCGGGGCGACGGGTGGGGACGGAGGTGGGAACGGAGGTGCGGACGCCGGTGCCACGGCCACGCGGTTGCGGTGCACGGCTGCCTCCTCCGGTCGCTTCCCCCGGGCCCTCGCCAACCTTCCGACCATCAGGACGGTACTCGATGACACCCGGTCCGTACATGAGGTGGTCTCAACCACTCGGACAAAAGCCCAGCTTGACGGAATTTGCCAACCCTATGCATCGCGTGCACCAGCCATTGACCAGAGCATGACGCCGTGTGAGGGTTCCGGCACCCGAACGCGGACGGCCCGCACGGCCGTCCCCCAGACACGGCCCTGCGGTGCGCCACCAGCCATGCCGTCCGCGGTCGAGGACCCCCACATGCTAGGAGCCTCGATGCAACGCAGAGTTTCCACAGAACGGTTGCTGACCACGGCGACCACCCTGACCGTGCTGGCCGGCATGATCGCCGCCACGGCCGGGCCGGCCACCGCCGCGCCCACCCCCTCTCCCGCACCACCCAGCGCCCTCGCGGCAGCCGTCAACGCCGCCGACGCGGCCGCGGCCGCCGGCCTGGACGCACTGGCCAAGGGCCCCGGCGAGACCTACGAGCGCCGGGCCGTCACCCCCTGGCTCGGCGGCCTCTACTCCGTCGCGTACGACCGCAGCTACCGCGGCCTGCCGGTGGTCGGCGGCGACGCCGTGGTGCTCGCCGACGGCCAGGGCAAGGTCCGCGGCCTCCAGTCGGCCGCCACCGGGCCGGTCGGCGGCTCGATAACCCCGCAGGTCAGCGCCGCGAACGCGGAGAAGACCGCGCGCACCAAGCTGGCCGCGGTGGACTCGGTGGCCGAGCGCCGCCTGGTCGTCCGGGTCAAGGACGGCGCGAGCCGGCTCGCCTGGGAGACCGTCCTCAAGGGCCGTACCGAGAGCGCACCGAGCACGTTGCACGTCTTCGTGGACGCCGCCAGCGGCGAGGTGATCGACAGCTACGACGATGTCCGGGCCGGCACCATCAACAGCAAGTGGAACGGCCCCGGCCCTCTGACCATCAGCACCACCAACTCCGGCGGCTCGTACTCACTGCGCGACCCGAACCGGCCCGGCCTGACCTGCTCCGACTACAGCAGCGGCCAGGTGTTCAGCAAGTCCTCCGACTCCTGGGGCACCGGCAACCCCTCCAGCAAGGAGACCGGCTGCGCCGACGCCATGTGGGCGGCCCAGAAGGAATGGGACATGCTCCGCGACTGGCTCGGTCGCAACGGCCACAACGGCAACGGCGGCAGCTGGCCGGTCAAGGTCGGCCTCAACGACGTCAACGCCTACTGGGACGGCAGCTCCATCTCCATCGGCCACAACCAGAACAACGAGTGGATCGCCGCCCAGGACGTCGTCGGCCACGAGTTCGGCCACGGCATCGACCAGTACACCCCCGGCGGCGCCAACAACGAGAACGGCCTGGGCGAGGGCACCGGCGACATCTTCGGCGCGCTCACCAAGGAGTACGCCAACCAGCCCGCGCCCTACGACTACCCCGACTACCAGGTCGGCCGGCAGGTCAACCTGGTCGGCCAGGGGCCGATCCGCAACCTGTACCAGCCCTCACTGGTCAACAACGACCCGAACTGCTACTCCTCCTCCATCCCCAGCACCGAGGTGCACGCGGCGGCCGGCCCGCTGAACCACTGGTTCTACCTCCTGTCGATGGGCTCCAACCCGGGCGGCGGCAAGCCGTCCAGCCCCACCTGCAACAACTCCTCGGTCACCGGCATCGGCGTCAAGCAGGCCGGCCAGGTCTTCTACGGCGGCATGCTGCTCAAGACCAGCGGCATGACCTACAAGCGGTACCGCACCACCACCCTGACCGCCGCCAAGAACCTCGACCCGACCTGCAACTACTTCACCCGGACCAAGGCCGCCTGGGACGCGATCAGCGTGCCCGCGCAGAGCGGCGACCCGACCTGCACCCCGTCCGGCAACAACGACTTCTCGCTCGCGCTCGGCCCGGCCTCCGGTTCCGTCCAGCCCGGCGCCTCGACCACGGCGACGGTCTCCACCGCCGTCACCTCGGGCACCGCGCAGACCGTCAACCTGACCGCCTCGGGCGCCCCGACCGGGGTCACCGCGACGCTCAACCCCTCCTCCGTGCAGACGGGTTCGTCCGCGACGCTGACCCTGTCGGCCTCCTCGGGCGCCCCGGCCGGGACGTACGTGATCACCGTCACCGGCACTGCCGGCGCGGCCACCCACACCGCCCAGTACACCCTGACCGTCGGCGGCGGGGGCACCCCCGGCGGGCCCGCGCCCGACATCGACGTCGCCAAGGTCCAGGCCCACCTGACCCAGCTGAACACCATCGCCAACCAGAACGGCGGCAACCGCCGGGCCGGCAGCGCCGGGCACAGCCAGTCCGTGGCGTACATCAAGGGCAAGCTGCAGGCCGCCGGCTACACCGTGACCGAGCAGACCTGCACCTCCTGCACCTACCAGTCCAACAACCTGATCGCCGACTGGCCCGGCGGCCCCGCCGACCAGGTCACCATGTTCGGCGCCCACCTGGACAGCGTCTCGGCCGGCCCCGGCATCAACGACAACGGCTCCGGCTCGGCCACCCTGCTGGAGAACGCCCTCGTCCTCGCCCAGCAGAACCCCACCCTGACCCGGCACGTCCGGTTCGCCTGGTGGACCGGTGAGGAGCAGGGCCTCCAGGGCTCGCAGTCCTACGTCGGCCAGCTGAGCTCCACCCAGCGCTCCGCGATCAAGTCCTACTACAACTTCGACATGGTCGGCTCGCCCAACGCCGGCTACTTCATCAACAACATCACCTCCGCCGCCTCCGCACCGATGAAGGCCTACTGGGACTCCCTCAACCTCCAGCCGGAGGAGAACGTCGAGGGCCAGGGCCGCTCGGACGACTACTCCTTCCAGCAGGCCGGCATCCCCACCTCCGGCTACGCGGCCGGCGCCGACGCCGTCAAGACCTCCGGCCAGGCGACCAAGTGGGGCGGCAGCGCGGGCCGTTCGTACGACTCCTGCTACCACCAGTCCTGCGACACCACCAGCAACATCGACCCGACCGCGCTGAACCGCAGCGCCGACGGCGTGGCCTACACCATCTGGAAGACCTCCGTCGGCGGCACCACCCCCGCCAACGACTTCTCCCTCGCGGTGAACCCGGCCACCGCCACCGTCAGCCCCGGCGACTCGGCCACCGCGACGATCTCCACCGCCACCACCTCCGGCTCCGCCCAGACGGTCACCCTGACCGCCTCCGGCGCCCCGGCGGGCGTGACGGTCTCCTTCAGCCCGTCCTCGGTGCAGTCCGGCGCCTCGGCCTCGCTGACCATCGCGACCGCCGCGAACACGGCGGCCGGCACCTACAGCATCACGCTCACCGGCACCGGCACCGCCACCCACAGCACCAGCTTCTCGCTGGTCGTGGGCAACGGCCCGACCAACCCCGGCGGCACCTGGACGCCCGGCACCACCTACCAGGCGGGCGACGTCGTGACCTACAACGGGGTCAGCTACCGCTGCATCCAGGGTCACACCGCCCAGGTCGGCTGGGAGCCGCCCATCGTCCCCGCCCTGTGGCAGGCCGTGTGACCCGTAGGGCACCCGCCTGACACCCCGTAAGCCGCTGCGCCGCGGTCCGTCGAGGGGGACGGATCGCGGCGCAGCTGTGCGCCGGACGCACCCCCGGGCCTCAACCGGGCCTGACCCAGGCCTCAACCGGGCCTCAGCCGGGCCTCACCCAGGGTGGAAGGTCACCCGGACGTTGGTGTCGAGCGGCAGGACCAGGACGTTGCCGGTGTCCCAGGTCCAGTCGCGCGGGATGAGGACCATCCGGGCGCCGGACTGCGCCAGCAGCCGGAACCCGTGGTAGCGGTAGCGGAAGCGCTGCCCCTGCCCAGCGTCGGCCAACGCGTACTCCTGCACCGCGGGCCAGGCCAGGTAGAGGCGTTCCGTGGTGTCCACGATCATCGCCGGGCGCTGGTAGAGCCGCGCACTCAACCGGCGGGCGTCCTCCGTCCCCTTCGCGTGGGCGTACCCGGTGGCCGCCCAGAACGAGCACAGCACGACGATCGCCACGGTCACGGCGACGGCCGCGCGCTCGCCCGGGAGCGGGTACGGGCTCCCGGTGACGCGCGCGAACAACAACCGGGCCAGCACGGCGAGCAGCAGGGCACCGCCGATCAGCAGCGGGACGGCGTACTGGCCGAGGTCGATCGCCCCGAAGCCGGCGAGGAAGCCCAGGACCAGCAACGGGGCCACGGCCGCCGCGATCAGCACGCAGGCCGGGCGGACCCAGCGCGAGGCGCCCCGCCTGGTCGCGAGGTGGTAGGCGAGCGCGACCAGCAGCACCCCGAAGAGCAGGCCCCCGACCGGGAGGTAAAGCGCTGGGGAGCCCCGGAGCAGGAGGTCCGGCGTCCCGAAGCCGAGCGTGGCGGCGTCCAGCCCGAAGTAGTGGTAGAAGGAGTCGGTGTAGGCGAAACCGAGGAAGAAGACCAACGCGGTCACGAAGGTGGTCGGGCCGAGGACCGAGGCCAGGAAGCCGACCCAGTTGAACCGGGGAGCCTCCGGCGGCTTCGGTTCGCCGTCGGCCGGCTCCCCCGCCGTCCACCCGCTCAGGGTGTGCTCCCGGTGGGAGTTCCGGTACCGCCTCCGCCGGTCGGGAGCCCGGTGCCGCCGCTGTTCGGGGTCCCGGTGCCGCCGCCTCCCTCCGAGCCCTTGATCAGGCCCTCGGCCCTGATGTACCTGCTCTCGCCGTCGACGGTCACGGTCAGACAGAGCGGCCGCCCGGTCGCACTGTCGGTCGCCAGGACGAACTGCTGCGGCGCGCTGCGGCCCCCGGTCACGGTGACCTCCTTGCTCGGCGGCGTCGCGGGCGCGGCACCCTCCGAGCAGTCGGTGACCTGGCTGAGGACGGCCGTGAAGGTCTTGGTGGACGTGCTCCGCAGCGTCACGGAGGCGTAGACCCCGACACCCGTGGCGGACGCCGACACCTCACCCGCGTCCGCGAACCCCCCGCCGCCCCCGCCCCCCTTGGTCCGCGCGTCCTCCGTCCCACCCGGGCCGCCGTTCTGACCCGACGAGCCGCCGTTCTGGCCCGACGAGCCGCCGTCCTGGCCCGACGAGCCGCCGTCCTGACCTGACGAGCCGCCTCCACCCTGGCCGGTCGGGACGGTGGCGGTGCCGCCTCCCCCACCGCCTCCACCGGAGCAGGCCGCGAGGGCCGGGACGAGCAGGGCGCCTGCCAGCCATCGGGCCGCTCGCCCCGTCGCGCCGCCTTCGAGGTGCCTGGTCCCGGACATGCGTTCTCCCATCCGCGCAGCGAGCCGGGGCCGACCGGCCCCGCCGCACCGTACCGGTTCGCACACGGTGTGCCGGCTGCCGCGCGGGCGGCGGCCGGCCGGGAAACCCGTTCGGCGCAGCCCTGGCCCGGAGTCCGTAGAGTCGGAGCCGACGGACCGTCAGCCGCCCCGAGGAGAACACCCGTGACCACCGACACCCGCCCCGTACCGGAGCTGGCCGCCGAGGCCGTCGAGCAGTGGCGCACCGAGGAGGCCGACCTCATCGACCTGCTCGCCCGGGCGCAGCGCGGCATCGGCGGCATCGCCGCCTTCCGGCTCGGCCCCACGCCCACCGTGCTGGTCACCGACCCGGCCGCCGTACAGCACGTGCTCGGCCGCCACCCCGACCGCTACGTCAAGCGCTCGCACCGCGCGCGGATGCTGGTCGGCGACGGCGTGCTCTCCGCCACCGGAGACGCCTGGAAGCGCCAACGACGGCTGCTGCAGTCCCAGTTCACCGGCACCGGGATGCGCCGCTACGAGCAGCGGATCGCCGCCGCCGCCCGCCGGACGGCCGACCGCTGGGAGGGGTACGCGCGCACCGGCGAGACCTTCGACCTCGGCGAGGAGATGCGCGGATTCGCCCTCGACACCGTCTGGCGGGCCCTCACCGGGCTGCCGTTGGACGACCGCACCGACCATGAAATCCGCTCCGTGGAACGGGTGGTGGCGGCCATGCCGACCCTGCCCACGGACGCCGGGGACGCCCGGGACGCCGTCGCCGCCGACCTCGCCCGGATCGACGCCGTCGCGCTGGCCGCCATCGACGCGGCCCGCTCGGCGACCGACGTCGAGGAGCCCGGCGTGCTGCGGGTCCTGCTCGACGCCGCGGCCCAACACCCCGAGTACACCGACCGGTTGATCCGCGACGAACTCGTCACCCTGCTCGTCGCCGGGCACGAGACCACCGCCACCACCCTCACCTGGCTCTTCCTCCTCCTCG
Organism: Kitasatospora sp. NPDC059812; assembly: GCF_042732075.1. NCBI lineage: Bacteria > Bacillati > Actinomycetota > Actinomycetes > Kitasatosporales > Streptomycetaceae > Kitasatospora > Kitasatospora sp. NPDC059812. The sequence continues at coordinate 32,943 of NZ_JBHWIO010000029.1, read as the reverse complement.
ACCGCCATCCCGAGGCGCGCGGCGCGGACCCGCAGGCCCTGGTCAGCGAGGCCCTGCGGCTCTACCCCCCGGCCTGGCTGCTCCCCCGGCACGCCGTCGAGGACGACGTGATCGACGGCCACCGCATCGCCGCCGGCACCGACGTCCTGGTCTGCCCCTACCTCACCCACCGCGACCCGGCCCTGTGGCCCGACCCCGAACGCTTCGACCCCGCCCGCTTCACCGCCACCGGCGCCCGCCCCACCCAGCTCGGCGCGTACCTCCCCTTCGGCCTCGGCGCCCGCGCCTGCCTCGGCACCCAGTTCGCCGTCCGCGAGACCACCGCGCTGCTCGAACTCCTGCTGCCCGCCCACACCGTGCGGTTCCGCTCCGTACCGACCGGCTCCGCCTACAGCATCACCGTGCGACCCGACGGGCCGACGCCGGCGGTGCTGAGCTAACCGGTCCCGGTCCCGGTCGCGGGCGGGAGGAAGTCGTCGGCCAGCTCCTCGCCGGCGAGGGCGGCGTCGACGCGGGCGTCGATGTGCGCGTGGGTCACCGGGCAGTCCAGCGGGCGGTCGCGGTGGCAGTCGAGCATGTGGGTCAGGACGGCCGCGGCGCGCTCCAGGCGGCGGGCGCGGGCCGTCATCCCGTCCCGCTGCGCCGCCAGCAGCGCCTTCCGCTCCCCCGCCTGCTCGCTCGCCATCACGGCGGCCGTCCCGGCGAGCGGGATCATGCCGTCCACGTGCCAGAGCTGGACCAGGGCGAGGCGTTCCAGGGCCGCCCGGTCGTACTGGCGCACCCGGCCGCGGCGGGCGGCGGGGGCGATCAGGCCGCAGTCCTCGTAGTAGCGCAGGGCGGAGACGGAGAGGCCGAAGGCCTTCGCGACCTCGGTGATCGAGTAGAGCTGCTCCACGCGTCGTCTCCTTCACGGTTCACGGCCGGCGGGTTGCACTCAAGCGCACTTGAGCGTGAAAACTTAGGCAAGCCTAACTTTCTGCCGCAGCGAAGGGTTCGCCGCTCATGCCGCTCAGCACCGCCTCCGCCCCCAGCCGGACCTCACCCGGCCGCGCCGCCCCCGCCTCCGGCGCGCTGCTCGTCGTCGGCTTCATCCTGCTCAGCCTCAACACCCGGGTCGCGTTCGGGCAGGTCGGACCGCTCGCGCCAGTCGCCGGCTGGGGCCAGGGCACCGTCACCGTGCTCGGGCTGCTGCCCCCGCTGTGCATGGGCCTGTTCGCACCGCTCGGCGCCCTCGCCCGGCGGCGGATCGGCGAGGAGCGCGGGCTGTTCTGGGCGAGCGTGCTGCTCGTCGCGGGCGCGCTGCTGCGCACGGCGGGCCTGCCCGGGCTCTACGCGGGGACGGTGCTGGTGGGCATCGCGGTGGCGGTCGTCAACGTGCTGATCCCGGTGTTCGTCCGGGCCCGCTTCGCACCCCGGCGGATCGGCACCATGATGGGCGTCTACGCCCTCGCGATGGGCACCGGGTCGGCCGTGGTCGCCGCCCTGGTCGCGCCGGTCGCCGACGCGTGGTCCTGGCGGGCCGCGATCGGCCTCGCCGTCCTCCCGGCCGTCCTCGCGGCGGCGGGCATGGCGCCACAGCTGCGGGTGGAACGACGGATACCGGCCGCCGCCGCGCCGGTGCACCGCCGGCCCGTCGGCCGCACCGCGCTCGCCTGGAGCCTCACCGCCTTCTTCGGCATCCAGACCCTGGTCTTCTACGCCACCCTCGCCTGGCTGCCCTCGATCCTGGTCGACGCCGGCCTCAGCCGCACCACCGCCGGCACCGACCAGGCCGTCCTCATCCTCGGCCTCGCCATCGGCGGCTTCCTCGCCCCCGTCCTCGCCGCCGCCCGCGCCGACCAGCGGCCGCACCTGCTCGCCGTGGTGGCCGTCTGCGTCCTCGGCCTGCTCGGCGTCGTACTCGCCCCCACCACCGGCGCTCCGCTCTGGGCCGGCATCCTCGGCATCGGCATGGGCGGCGGCCAGGCCCTGGCCGCCGTGCTCTTCGCCCGCCGGGGCACCGACCACGACCACGTCGCCGCGCTCTCCACCATGGCCCAGACCTGCGGCTACCTCCTCGCCGCCACCGGCCCCGCCCTCACCGCCGCCCTCCACACCGCCACCGGCTCCTGGACGGCCCCGCTGCTGACCCTGGTCGGCCTGCTCCTGGCCGGCTCCGTCCTCAGCCTGCGCGCCGGCCACGACGCCCGGCCGTGACCGGCGTGCCTCCGCACCCCCGGCACCTGCGCCCCTCGATACTCCGGTAGACCCGCACGAGAGGACGCCGATGGAATTCCTGGTCGACATGGTGACCACCGTCCCGGACGGAACCACCGAGGAGGCGATCGCCGACATCCGGGCCCGCGAGGCCGACCGCTCCCGCGAACTCGCCGCCCAGGGCACCCTGTTGCGGCTCTGGCGCCCGCCGCTCGCCCCCGGCGAATGGCGCACCTGGGGCCTGTTCAGCGCCCCCGACGAGGAACGGTTGGAGCAGGCACTCGCCACCATGCCCCTGCGGGTATGGCGCCAGGACACCGTCACCCCGCTCTCCCCCCACCCCAACGACCCCGGCCGCCCGGAGGGCGCCCGATGAACGACGAAACCGTCCTGCGTGCCGTCCTCGACCGCTGGAAGGCCGCCGTCGACGCCCACCAGCCCGAACAGGTCGCCGACTGCTTCACCGAGGACGCGATCTTCCAGGGCCTCCACCCGTACACCGTCGGGCGCACCGGCATCGCCGAGTACTACGCCTCCCAGCCGCCCGGCATGACCGCCGCCTACAACGTCCTGGAGACCCGCCGCCTCACCGACGACCTCCTGCTCGGGTACCTGGGCGTCGACTTCGCCTTCCCCGACCGCCCCACCCTCACCGTCAACCTCGGCGTCCTGCTGCGCCGGTCGGCCGACAGCTGGTCCATCGCCCATTACCAGGTCTCGCTGCTGCCCTGAGCTGCGCTGCCACGTTCCATCGCCGTGCTCCGTCGGGCCGGTGAGAGCAACCCGACAGGAACAAAGATCGTCTGATCGCCCCCAGGGACAGTCCAGGGTTGTTATCAGGGTGATCACCGATGGGCAACGGCAGCTGGAAGCAGCAGAGTTGACGAGGTCAACAAGTCCGTCAACGCCGCCCCGGAGAAATCCCGATGCGCATCCGCCTCGCCGTCACCACCCTCGCCCTGGCCACCGCACTCACCACCAGCGCGGCCCTGCCGGCGGCCGCCGCCACACCTGCTTCCAACGCCCCGGCGCTGGTGAACCCGACCGTCCAGGGCATCCTCGACCACCTGCCCGACGCCGTCGTTGCGGGCGCGCTCATCAGGCAGGACGGCGTGGACGCCACCGCCGGCCCGGTCACCGCCGGCGCCTACCTCCGGATCGGCAGCGTCACCAAGGTGTTCACCAACACCGTGGCTCTCCAACTCGTCGCCGAGCACCGGATCGGCCTGGACACACCGGCACGGCAGTACGTCCCCGAGGTGCTGCCCGAGGCGTACGACCGCGTCACCGTGCGCCAGCTCCTCGACCACACGAGCGGCCTGCCCAAGCCCGCCCGGACTCCCGGCCCGGACGACGGACCCGGATGGCAGTTCAAGTCCGTGACGCCCGAAGACCTCCTGCGTGCCTCGTTCGCCACAGCCACCGACGTGCCGCCCGCACCCCCTGCCGAGCAGCAGTACAACGGGCTCAACTCCCTGGTCCTCGGGCTGATCGTCGAGAAGGTCACCGGCCACTCCCTCACCACCGAGCTGGAGCACAGGATCATCCGGCCGCTGCACCTGAGCCACACCAGCCTGCCCGCCGCCGACGACCCGACCATCCCCTCGCCCCACGCGGAGGTGCACCTCGACGGACAGGACGTGACCGAGCAGAGCCCGTACCCGTGGGCCGAGGGAGGGATCATCTCCACCGCCGCCGACCTGGACCACTTCATCACCGCGCTGTTCCGGGGCCGCCTGCTCCCGCCCGCCCAGCAGAAGCTGGTGTTCGAGGTGCCGAACGTGCCGAACGCCGCCGACAACACCAACTGCGTCGGCCAAACGGCCTGCTACAGCATCGGCGGGCTCATGCGCTACCAGCTCCCGAACGGCGAGTACGCCTGGGGCAAGACCGGCTCCCGCCCCGGCTGGGACAACGGCGTCTTCGCCACCCGCGACCTCCGACACCGCGTGGTGTACTCCCTCAACCCGACGGGGACCGGCAACGACCTCCCCTACATCAAGGCACTCGTCAACGCCACGCTCACCGGCTGACGACCGGAACCGTCCGGTGCACGGCGACCAACGCCCGAGGCCCAGGCAACCCGGCGGACCCTCCCGGTCACAGCACTGGCGACACGGCCCGCCCGCCGCCCCCGCCGGGCGGGCGGCGGGGCCCCCCGGGGGGGGTGCGCCGGGGGCACCGGGCGGTGGGCGAGGGTGAGCGACGCC
>NZ_JBHWIO010000029.1:18450-28527 GCF_042732075.1 Kitasatospora sp. NPDC059812 | reverse complement strand
GAGCGCCCCCCCCCCCCGCCCCCCCGCCGCCGCCGCGCGCCCCCCCCGCCCGCCCCGCGCCCCCCCCCCCCCCCCGACGGGGGAGGTGGCCCCTGGGGACATCGGACGTTGCCCTGGCGTACCTTCCGCCGGAGGTGCGGGGTCGAACAGACTGGGAGGGACTGTCGCCGATCCCTCGAAGGGGCCTTTCCTGTGCGTGCCCATGACTCCGGTAGTGCGTTTGCCGCCGACCGACGACCGGGCCGTAGCAGTCGGCCCGCGGCTCCCGCCCGGCTGCCGTCCGGTACCCGGGCGGTGACGCCGGCGGCGCTCACCGCCATGCAGCGGGCCATGGGCAATGCCGCGATGAGCCGGATGCTGGAGCAGGAACAGGAGCAGCACGAGCACGCCGCGGCCGACGTGCAGCGTTCTGCCGTCCACGAGGTGCTGAGGAGCGCCGGCACGCCCTTGGCCGACGGGATCCGGAGCGAGATGGAGACGCGGCTGGGTGCGGACTTCTCCGATGTCCGGCTGCGCACGGGTGCGACCGCCCGGGAGTCGGCGGCGGGGATCGGCGCCCGCGCGTACACCTCGGGCAGCCACATCGTGCTCGGCGCCGGAGGGGGCGACAAGCACACGCTCGCGCACGAGTTGACCCACGTCATCCAGCAGCGCAGCGGCCCTGTCGCGGGCACCGACAACGGGACGGGGCTGCGGGTCAGCGACCCCTCCGACCGCTTCGAGCGCGAGGCCGAGGCCAACGCCTCCCGGGTGCTGTCCCGGCCGCTCGCCCGGGAGTCCGAGGCGGAGCACACGGCCCACGCGCACGGCACGCAGGCCGTCGAGCCCTCGGTGCAGCGGCGCCCTGCGGCGAAGCCCGCCGGGGAGGAGGGCGACCACACCCACGTCGACCCGGACTATCCGGGGTTGCGGCTCGTCCTGGACGAGAAGCTGACCAAGGAGTACTACGAGAAGATCTACCAACTCGCGGGCTCCGAGGAGCGCGTGATCTTCGACGAGGACGGCAGCTACGGGTACATCAAGGTCGACGACGACCTGGAGACCTACTACAAGCTCGTCAACATGGAGGTCGGTCCGGAGCAGGCGCAGGCGGACCTGAGCGGCCACTTCTCCCGGCAGCGGGACACCAGCTTCCACGTCCGGGCGGGCGCCGGGGCCTTCCAGGGTGCGCAGATCGACCAGTTGCAGGACTTCGAGGCGCAGGGTGTGCGTTCGGGCCAACTGGTCGAGGTGAGCGTCACGTTGCTGCAGCAGGCCAGCGGCCGTGCGCAGACCGTGGCGGGCGGGCTCGTCGAGAAGCGGCTCGGCGCCGCCGTCACCGGCATGAAGAACAGCGCCGCACTCGAACCGATCAAGATCCGGGTCGACGGGGGCGGCATCAGCATCCAGGACGGAAACCACCGTCTGGGCGCGGCCGTTCAGCTGGGGCACGCCTACGTGCCCTGCAAGATCGCCTGACGGGGGCTGCCGAGTCGGGACGACCCGTAGCGGCTCGCGGCCGGCCGGTCGGCGCCTTGTACTTCCGCAGCGCGCCGCACACTTCTACCGTTGCGTCATGCGGCGTGTTCTGATGGATCGTTCGAACCCGGACGTGCTCGACCTGGTCCTCATGGAGCGGGGCGGCTCGCTCCGGTACGCCCTCACGGCCGCGCTCCAGAGCGTGATCGCGGCACCGGTGCTGTTCCTGTACGGTGCTCTCTTCTCCCTTCCCCTCGACATCGGCATGCTGTTCGCCGGCACCGGATGGGGCCCGGTGTGGGCGGCGGCCGGGATCGCCGGTGGGGCGTGCGCGGTCATCGGGTGGGCGCTGATGGTCCGCCTGGTCTTCCGTACCGTGCACCGGCTGCGCTTCGCGCCCTCCGCCGAGCCGGCCACTGTTGTCCTCGTCCGGGGGGCCCGGGCGGACCGGCCGATGCCGGTCACCGAGGTGCGACGGATCCGGATCGACCACTCCACCGAGGAGCCGTACGACGGCGACCCGCGCCCGAGGTCCGTCACCATCACGCTGACCGTCCTGCTGGAGCGCGGCGAGCTCCCCCAGCGGCCCCTGCCCCAGGACACCGACACCACTGCGCTCCACCGCGAGCTGCGCGAGGCCCTCTCCCCCGCCGTCGAGGTGGACCTGCACGTCAGCCACCACCAGCGCCCCGCACCGCCGCCCCCGCCCTCGGTCTCGGACCGGCGCTCGTGGAACCACTTCCGGTACGGGCACGGCGGTTCGACCGGCGGCGTGGGCGGCGGCTGAGCCTGGCCACCGGCTCCCTTCGCCGACCTCGACGGGGCCACCGTCGAGAAGGGCGGCGGGGGCGGCGCCTCAGTGGCGGTGGTGGTTGTCGGGTTGGGCCGGGTCGCCGGGGTGCTCCAATCCCTCGACGAGGGTGAGGCGTTGGGCGCGCTCGTGGTCGAGCCAGCGGACGAAGGCGGCGCGGCGGGCGGCTTCGGTCAGGTCGGTGGTGGGGTCGCGCTCCTCCGGGGTGGTGCGGACGGCGAGGAGGGCGGCCGTCCAGGGGCCGGCGGTGACCCAGGTACCGGGTGCGGCCTCGCGGAGGGCTTCGGCGAGGGCGGCAGGCAGGGTGTCGGGGTCGGCCTCCAACTCGCCGTCGGGCAGGGCGAGGTGCCAGACGGACAACGGCGGGCGGGTGGTCAGGGTGCGGTAGTGGGCGACGTCGGCGGCGGAGGGTTCGACGCCGGCGGTGACCGCCGCGTAGACGGCCCGGACGGCTGCGCTGCCCTCGTAGGCGGCGGCGGTGATGGAGCCGAGTTCGACGGCGGCCTGCTGGTCCAGGCGGGCCGGGCCGGTGGACCGTACGGGCAGGTCGCGCTCGGTGGCGACCGCCTCGCACAGCGCCTCGGTCAGCAGCACCTGGGCGACCCAGCGGGTGAGCTGGCGGTCCTCCGAACTGCCGGGCTGGGGCAGGGCGGTGGAACGCGGGCCGGTGCGGAGGGCGGCCAGGCGGTGGTCGAGGGCGGTGCGCGGGAGCGGCCGGCCGTCGAGCAGACCGAGGGTCATGCCTCCACCTCCAGGGCGACGGTCGGGGCGTACTGGCAGCGGCCGAACCACATCACCTTGGCCAGCGCCCAGTACGCGCCGGGGTCGGTGGATTCGGGGGCGGCGATCTCGAAGTCCACGGTCGAGGACGATCCGGCCGCCACGGTGAAGCCGCGGACCGGGTCGGCGATGGCCTCCCAGGTGCCCCAGGGGGAGACGAGTTGGAGTTCGCCGCGGATCTCGCCGCGGGTGCGGTTGGTGAGGGTGAGGCCGAGCGTGGTGCGGCCGCCCGGGGTGACGCGCAGGGTCTCCTCGGAGACGGCGACGTCCAGGCCGGTGTCGCGGCCGGTGGTGGCCTTGGTGCCCTGGGCGATCGTCCAGTCCTCGGGGGTGTCGCCGGGGACGGGCAGCAGGCCGGGGAGGTCTCCGACGGCGATGGTCACGACGTCCTCGATCTCCTGGCCGTCGTGCACGATCCGGACGGCGGCGAAGTGCAGGCCGGGCAGCACTTCGGCGGGCGGGGTGAGGGTGACCGGGAAGCGCAGGTGGCCGCCGGGCTCCAGCCGGTAGGGGCGGCTGCCGAGGCTGGTCCGCCAGCCCTCGGGCGGCAGGACGACGGCCGTGCCCTCGACCGCCGCGTCGCGCAATTGCGACGACAGGGCGACGGAGAGTTCGACCGCCTCGCCGTCCGTCCGCAGCAGGCCGGGCGAGGCGCCGACGGAGACCGGCAGGTAGCCGAGCGGCGCCGGGCCCCGGTTGTGCAGCCAGTAGCGGGCGTGGACGGGCTGCGCGGGTTCGGCGACCGGGCCGAGGACCGGGCCGCCGGGTTCGGCGCCGACGCCGGGGGCGGCGAGCAGGGTGGCGATCTGCGAGCCGGCGAGGTCGACGCGCTCGACGGCCTCGCCGAGGGGGCGTTCCAGCAGGTCGGCGGGCCGCAGGTGGCTCAGCCCGAGTGCGCCGCCGAGTTCCGCCGTACGCCCGAGGCCGGTCGACTCGACCAACCGGACGGCGAGTTCGCGCCCGACGGCCGCCGCCGAGCCGTGCGCGATCGGGTTGCCGACGGGCTTGAGCGCGCCGAGCAGGACTTCGCGCTGCGGTTCGATCCGCAGCCAGGAGAGGGTGGCCGGCAGCGGGCCGTCCTGCGGCGGCGCGATCCGGGCGTAGAGCGGGTGGTTGAACTCCTGGCCCTGGGCGGGCAGGGTCTGGCTCCGCCAGTCGCCCGGGCCGCCGACCAGGGCGTAGCTGAACTCGTGCGTCCAGTGCTGGAGTTGGAAGGAGGCGCCGTCGGGCAGGGTGCGCCGGGGCGGGTCGATCCAGACGCCGGAGGGCCAGCCGGTGCAGGAGCGCATCAGCGAGAGGTGCAGGGCTCCGGTGGTGTCGACCGCGAAGCCGGGCAGGCCGAAGCTGAGCAACGCGACGGTGTGGTCGGCGAGTTGGTCCACGACCTCGGACGGGCAGACGGCGCTGATCCGGGCGTCAGCGAGGTCCGCGACCAGCGCGGCGGCGTCCGCGACGACCAGCGCGGGCAGTGCCCGCAGGTCCCGCAGGTCGGCGCCGGGCTGCCAGACCTCGGCGAGCGGGGTGAGCGCGGGCACCCAGACCGCGCCGTGCGTCTTGAGGACGCTCGCGTACTCCTCGCCGGCCCGCTCGATCAACTCCCGGGCGGCGTCGTTCTCTTCCGGCCCGCCGAGGACGATCCGGAAGTCGGGCAGGTTGGAGTCGACGTCCAGCCAGCCGTACCGGGCCCAGTCGGCGCCGGAGGTGGTGGCGGTGACGCCGACCCGGGCGAGGGCGACCACCAGCGGGCGGGCGTCGGCGGCGTCGTCCAGGCTCGGGACGACCACCTCGGCGACGCCCAACGCCCGCTCCCCCAGCGGCGATCCGGCCGGGTCGGACAGCACGGCGCGCGCGGTGGCGCCGAGGCCGAACCAGGTGTTGGCCGGGTTGTCCAAGGTCCACGGCGCCTCGGCGGAGTCGAGGGGGGGGGGGGGGGGGCCGCGCCCCCCCCCCGCGCCCCCGCCCCCCCCGCCCCCCCCCCCCCCCGGGCCGGGGGGGGGGGGGCCCCCCCCCCCCCCCCCCGCGGCGCCCCCCGGGGGGGGGGGGGGGGGGGGCGCCGGCGCCCCCCCCCCCCCCCCCCCGGCGCCGGCGACCTCGCTGACCGGCAGCGCGCCGGGCAGGTCGACGGGGAAGCGCAGCCGCAGCAGCCGGTCGGCGCCGGAGTAGTCGACGACCCTGGTCCGGCAGTCGACCCGGTCGAGGCCGCGCCACAGGGTGACGGTCTGCTCGTAGCGGATCCCGTCGACGGTGCCGCCGATCACCAGCCGCTCGCCGAGCGGGCCGGTCTCGCGGCGCACGTCGGCCGGGGCCGTGCCGGAGCCGCGCACCGGTCCGCTGGGCACCAGGTGCCAGGGGCCCTCGCCGAAGTCGGGGTGCTGCGGGTACTCCTCGTAGACCCGCAGTTCGTTGCCGATCCGGCCGCCCTGGATCAACTCCCGGTCGTGCAGCAGGTCGTGGACGGAGGACAGGCCGCCGCCACGGACGGGGTCGGCGCTCACCCGGTAGCGGTCGTTGCTGATCACCACGCCCTCGGCCGCCGTCCAGGGCTCCGCCGCCGGGCCCTCCACCAGCCGCCAGGTGCGCCAGCCGAGCGCGGGGACGTCGGCGGCGAGGAAGCGCAGGGCCCCCCGGTCGACGGTGCTCGGCACGGGCTCGCCCCGGTCGTCGAGCACCCGTACCGCCCCGGTCCGCGGGGGCAGTTGGACGACGACCAGGTCGGTCCGGTCGAAGGAGAGGGTGTTGGTGACGACCACGGCCGAGCCGGCGGCCACCGCCGACCCGTCGGCCCCCTCCGACCCTGCGTCGGCGGCCGAGCCGACGCCGGCGGTGGAGATCCGCGCGGTCAGCGCGTCCAGCGCCTCGTCCCGGACGGCGGCCGCCAGGTCGTGCGCCTCGCGCCAGCCGCCGAGCAGGTCGAGGTAGACCTGGTCGGACTCGGAGCCGGTGATGGCGTCGTGGTGGGCGCCGTAGGCGAGTTGGCGCCAGACCTTGTCGAGGGCGGCGGTGGGGTACTGCCCGAGGCCGTGGACGGCGGCGAGGGTGGCGAGCTTCTCGGCGTCGGCGGCGGCGACCTCGCCGGCCCGCTGGGCCTGCTTGGTGTCGATGTACGAGACGTCCTTGCCGGTGTAGACCGGGTTCATGTCGCGGGTCTGCGGGCTGGGCCGGCGGCCGGTGGCGGCGAGTTCGGCCCGGACTGCGTCGAGGAAGTCGCGCGGGGTGGCGCAGACGAAGCGCGGCCAGAGGTACTTGGCGGCCCAGGAGCGGTGGATCTCGGTGACCCACTTGTTGGGCGGGGTGTAGTCGGTGCCGACGGGCAGCAGCAGGTTCCTGGTCGCGCCGACGGGCTTGAGCTTGCGGTACAGCTCGTAGACGGCCTGTTCGGCGGTGGCGAGGTCCGGGGAGGAGTCCATCCACCAGCCGGCCGAGTAGTGGTGCGGCATGTAGTGGGTGAGCACGCCCTCGCCGGAGGGGGCGATCCACTCGAACTCGCTCGGGAACTGCATCACCCGGGCGTCGTCCTTGGCCTCGCGGAAGTTCTTCTGGATCGGGCCCCACTGGTGGAAGGGGCCGCGGGCCCAGGCGCTGCCGGTGAGACCGGCCGCGGCCAGGTGGCCGGGGAACTGCGGGTCGTGCCCGAACACGTCGAGCTGCCAGGCGGTCTGCGGGTCGCCGCCGAGGATGTCGCGCTGGTAGCCGATGCCGTAGACGAGGTTGCGGATGGTGGTCTCGGCGCCGGTGAGGTTGGTGTTGGGCTCGTTGTAGGTGCCGCCGACGAGTTCGACCTGGCCGCGCTCCAGCAGCGTGCGCAGGGTCTCGCGGCGCTCGGGGTGCTGGTCGAAGTACGGCTTGAGGTAGTCGACTTCGGCGAGGACGAACTTGTACACCGGGTCCCGCAGCGCGAGGTCCATGTGCGCGTCGACGAGCGCGAAGCCGTTGCGCTCCCAGAGGGGCCGGGTGGTGGCGTCGGCGGAGAGCAGTTCCCAGGGGGAGGTGTAGGCGGCCTGGGTGTTCCACCAGACCGGGTCGTAGTGGAAGTGCGAGACCAGGAACATCGTCCAGCCGGGCTCGGCGACCTCCACCAGGGCGTCCACGCAGGCGCCCTCCGCCTCGACGGTGACGGGGAGTTGGGTGCCCGGCTCGGGGGCGCCGGTGAGCTCCAGCGGGACTTCGACCAGCCCCGTGCCGGTCGCCTCGCCGCGCACACCCGGACCGCTGACGGTGATCCGGGCGGCCGGGCCGTCGAGGGTGACCCGCAGCAGTTGGCGCGGGGCTTCCTCGGGACCGGTGAAGAGGTCGGTGTTCTCGACGGCGGTGATGGTGACCGGCACAGGGAGGGTCCTTTCGGTGCAGGTACGGGGGCCGGGCGCGGGGTCGGTTGCCGCGCGCCCGGCGGGAGTTGCCGGCGTGCCCGGCTACTGGCCCCAGGCCTCGAACTCGTAGATGCGGGCGGCCGGGTCGGTGTTCTGGGTGGGCTTGGTGACGACCAGCCGGACGTAGCGGGCGGTGGTGGTCACCGGGTGGGTGGTGGTGCCCGCGGTGTTGCCGGTGACGTCGGCGACCGTCGTCCAGGGGTCGGTGGTGTTCGAGCGGACCTGGATCGAGAAGTCGCGGGTGTTGAAGGCCGCGCTCTCGCTGCCCGCGCCCGCGTGCTTGACCACGAACCTGGACAGCTGCTTGGCCGAACCGAGGTCCACCTCAAGCCACTTGGAGCTGTTCAGGCTGCACCACTTGTCGCCGGTGCCGCCGTTGACGGTGCCGTTGACGGCCTTGGCCGGGCCTTCGTTGGCGTTGCACTGGCCGGAGGCGGTGGCCGGGCGGTTCAGCGCCAGGTTGCCGCCGGTCGCGGGCGGCGTGCCCGTCCAGCCGACGGTGGTGGAGGCGGCGGTGGAGCGGCCGTAGGTGGTGGAGACGGCCTCGACGTCGAGGGTGGTGGCGTCCTCGGTGCCGGCCCGGTCGAGCCGCCCGACGTAGTACGCGTCGTTGGGGGTCGCGCCGAGGAAGGTCCGGCTGCCATCGGCGTTGCGCCGGTACACCTCGTAGTGGTGGACGTCGCCGCCGGGCGCGGCCGTCCAGGAGAGCCGCAGCGACTGGCTGGAGCCCGCCGTCACGTCGCTCGCGCCGAGGACGGTGAGGCCGCTGGGCGCCGCCGGGGCGCCCACCTCGCCGTCGTGGACGGAGATCTGGCCGATCCGCACGTCGTAGGCGGGGTCGGTGCCGTCGGCCCGGAGGGCGACCTGGGCGATGGTGCGGCCCGCGTACGGGGCGAGGTCGAGGGTGTGCCGCTCCCACCCGGTACCGGAGTTGGCGCCGACGTCGATCGTGGTGAAGCTGTTCGGCGCGTCGGTGAAGGAGACCGCGGCCTTGAGCTTGGTGGGCCCGGCGGCCGGGGTCTTGACCACCAGGTCCAGCTTGGTGTTCGCGGCGACGGGCAGTTTGGTCTCGTACAGCCGCACGGTGTTGGCGGCGTCCAGGGTGCCGGTGAGGCGCAGCGAGGAGCCGCCCTGGTAGGCGTCGGTGAAGTCGACGGACGGGGTGAGCCGGCTGCCGCTGGAGTCGACCATCCACCGGTAGGTCGGCGGGACGTCCTGGAGGGACAGGTTGTTCCAGCCGCCGGTGGCGACCCGGGTGCCGGCGGAGTTGTAGAAGTCCCCCTGCCCGGTGTTGAAGTTGGTGACGAAGGGCTTGGCGGTGATCGGCGAGGACTCGGCGACGTAGCCGGCCAGGCCGGGCCAGTTGTCGGCGGGGTTGGCCTTGGACGGGTCGTTGTTGGCGCCGACCCAGTAGCGGGCGTCCTTGGCGTAGAAGTCGGCCCGGTCGGTGGCGGACTTCCAGGTCCATTCGGGCCGGTAGAGGCCGAGCGAGGTGGTGTGCGGCCGGCCGGCCGGGAAGAGGGAGTTCCAGTCGACGCCGGTGTTGTAGCCGTTGGCCTCGGTGTCGATGCCGGAGTAGAGGTCGTACTCGCTGCGGCCGAGTTGCCGGGCCAGTGCGCGGGAGGAGTTCAGGCCGCCGGAGCTCCAGTTGAAGTTCAGGAACATCGAGTCCGAGGTGCGCTTCGAACCGTCCTGAAGGAACGGGGAGTTGGCGGAGGTGAGGGCGTTCTGCCAGTTGACCGAGCCGGAGGTGGTCATGGCGTCATACCACATGAACTCGGTGCCGCTCTTGGCCTTGCTGTACTGCATGAGGTTGCGCACTTCGGTGGCGAGGGCCGAATCCCCGCCGCCGGTCTCCTGGTTGATGAACCAGCCGTCGAAGCCGTAGTACTGGGCGGCCTGGGCGAGCTTGTCGGCGACGGGGTAGCTGTTGCCGGACTTCTGGACGAAGTCGCGGAGCCACTGGAGCTGACCGCCGTAGGCGGCGGGCGGGAAGAAGACGGTGCCGTAGACCTTGACGCCGTTGCGGTGGGCGGCGTCGATGACGGTCGGGTTGGGGGCGAGGATCAGGCCCTCGCCGGCCGAGCCGCCCCAGAAGACCAGCTTGTCGACGTACTGCCAGTAGCCGAAGGCGTAGTAGTTGGGGTCGGCGGAGCCCTGGGAGGGGTTGTTGGAGGTGGGCCCGAAGGAGACCAGGGAGGCGACCTTCCCTTCGCCGGTGCGGGCGTTGGGGTTGGCCTTGAGGGCGGGGTCGCTGGTGCGCGGCTGGAGCGGGACGCTGGAGCGGTTGAAGCGGGCGTCCGGGTCGGTGGCCGGGTCCCAGTTGAGGATGGTGGAGGGATACCAGTACGAGGCGTAGGGCTGGGTGCCGGGGGTGCCGGGCGTACTGGCGGTCGGGGTGGTGGGCGCCTGCGGCCCGGCGTGGGCGGCGGGGGCGGCGCCCAGCACGGCGGCCGCGAGGGCGGCGCTGAGCAGCAGGGGTATCCGTCGTGACATGCGTGGCTCCGATCGAGCGGAGGTGGGTGGGGGCGGGCCGTCGGCGTGGACGGGCCGGGTGCATGTGGGCGTGGCGGTGCGCGCGGAGGCGGGGCGAGCGCGCGGGGGGGCGGGGGCCGCGCGGCCGGCGGGCCGGGCGGGCGCGCGGGCCGCGCGGCGGCGGGC